>NZ_JAVRCA010000001.1:0-300104 GCF_034530995.1 Nostoc sp. DedQUE04
GTCGTGTGGCAGGGCTACGCCCCGCCCGCTATTTGTGCCAGTTGCGTAAGTCCTGCATAAATACATTTGTTTCATTAGTACTCAGATACATTTTTGTAGATTCAACAACGTCAGGCTTTTCAGTTTGCTCTGGTGTGATATCTGAAATTTCTTCACCGGACTATTACTAGAAGCAACCTTTTGCATTGCATCCCATAATTCTGGTTGTTGCTGCAAAATAGATTCTAGACGTTGCAGATGTTTACTATAAATGCCTTGTGCTGTAGCTGCGGGTTGCAAAAATTCCGCTAAATTGATTTTTTCCAGAGCAATTTTATACAGAGCTAAACGCACTAAAAATGGATGCCCTCCCACCAGTTATGTCAACTTTTCTACCTCTGTATTGCTCCAATTGAGTTGATGACGTTGGGCTAAATCTTTCACTTGCTCGTGGCTAAATTCTAGTAATTCCACTGGCAAGCCAACGTTAAATGGTGATTGGTTGATATCTACTGGTACATAAGCTTCAGTGGAATATACTAACACCAATTGAAGTTTTTTCCAGATATCTCGACGTTTGGCTTCTTCGTGTAAAGCGCGTAATAATCCAAAAAAATCACTGTATATTTTGGGACATTCAAATAGTCTCTCGACTGTTTCTAAGCCTAAAACTAACGGTTGGTTGATTTCTCGAAATAAATAGCGCTCAAAGTAATTTTTACAAGTTTTCATATAGCCAAAGCGCTGTACTGATTTCCAATGCTCATCGAGTTGTTGCAGCAATTTTTCGAGTAATTCTCGATTATCTCCCGCAACTGCTTCGGTGACGGTATCGCAAAACCAGTGCAGAAATTTATTTAAATCCGAGAAAAACTCTTCTTCTACTAGCTGAAAATCGATAGCTACTGTTATATTTCCTTGATTTTCTGATTGATGCAACATCCGCGCTAGGAGTGAAGACTTACCCATCTGCTGCGGTGCTTTGATCCGAATTAGGAAACCTGGTTTTTTGATTTCTTCGTAACAGCGTTGTTCGATGGGAGGACGTTCTAAATAAAAGAGAGAATTTAATGCTACTTCCCCTTCTGGATATTCGAGTTCGCAAGTGGAGAGTAAGGAAGGAGAAAATGAAGAATTATTTATTTTTTCTATTTTTTGGGGTTTTTCTGCATGTGTATCTGCCAGTTCTTCAAAATCAGCAATTTCCTGAACTTCAAAGTCTAATACCTTGCAAAATTCTAAAAAATTCAGGTAGTAAATTCGTTTTCCATTAAGAAAACTGTAAGCTGTTGATTGCGCTAGACTGATTCTCTCAGCTAAATCAATTTGACGGGCAAAGCCTTTTTGTCTCATTCTTTGCTTAACGAGGGGAATGCACTCTGTACGAACTCTAATTCCGCGTGGCATAGCTGAGTAATAAAAACACGATGCAATTTAGCTTACAGGATAACTATTTATTTGGTAAAGTCAATTACAACTCAATATCAACTCATACAACTCAATAGCAACTCAATAAAAACTCAATACGTACTCAATATTCTCGAAATGAAACTCAAGATAGGCATCGATGTAATTATTTTCTATTAGAAATTAAGTTATGACAGGAGACTACGAGTATAAAGTTGGTGGTTGTTTAGAAGAAAACGCTCCCAGCTATGTCACACGGCAAGCGGATTCTGACTTTTATTACGGATTGAAAGCAGGGGAGCTTTGTTATGTTTTTAACTCCCGGCAGATGGGAAAAACGAGTTTGTTGGTGCGGACGATGAAACAGTTACAAGCTGATGGTTTTGCTTGTGCTGTGATTGATATTTCGGGATTGGGTAGTCAGGGTATGACCCTTGAGCAGTGGTATGGAAGTATTGTTGATAGCCTGTTGACTGAACTTAATTTTATTGAACCAGAAGATTTAACTGTGTGGTGGGACAAATCTATCGAAATTGCTCCGGTACGACGTTTGGGGAAACTTTTTGATGAGTTATTACTGCCAAATATTAGCCAACATATTGTGATTTTTCTCGATGAAATCGATAGTATCCTTCGCTTGGAGTTTCCGGTGGATGATTTTTTTGCTTTGATTAAAAGTTGCTATCAAAGACGCTCTTTTAAATCTGAATATAGACGTTTGACTTTTGCTTTAGTTGGGGTAGCAACACCTTCAGATTTAATTAAAGATGAGGAAAGAACGCCGTTTAATATTGGTACAGCGATTCAACTTTATGGTTTTAAATTAGATGAAATTGCACCTTTGGCAAAGGGGTTAGAAGGGAAAGTGGAGAATTCTCAAGCTTTGATGCGAGAGGTTTTGGCTTGGACGGGGGGACAGCCTTTATTGACGCAAAAGGTTTGTAATTTGTTAATTCGGGATTTGAAGAACCCTAATCAGCTAGCGAGGAGGGGAGAAAAATGGGTGGAAAGGGTGGTGAGGAATGGAGTTATTGATAATTGGGAAGCGGAGGATGAACAAGAGCATTTAAAAACTATTCGGGATAGGATACTTACTAATGAACTAATTGCTGTGGGTTTGTTGGGTTTATATCAGCAAATTTTGCAGCAGGGTGAGATTAATGTCGATCGCAGTCTCGAAGAGATGAGGTTACGGTTGACTGGTTTGGTGGTGGAACAGCAGGGAAAGTTGAGAGTTTATAACCAAATTTATGAGAATGTTTTTGATTTAAATTGGGTTGAGAATGAGTTAGGTAAATTACGTTTTTATGCTGATAATTTAAAGGCTTGGGAAGAGAGTAAATATCAGGATGAGTCCTATTTGTTGCGGGGGAAAGAATTAGAAAAGGCTCGTCTTTGGGCTGATGGAAGGAGATTAAGCGATGCTGATTATCGGTTTTTGTCTGCGAGTGTGCAAGCAGAGTTAAATCAGAAGGTTGTGGAAGCGGAAGGGAGACAAAATCAAGCTTTATTATTGATGGAATGAAGGGCAAATGATGTACTTGCTATAATCACCTCATAAGCATTTAGGAAAGCTTGAAAATGCGCCGATTTACCCTTGGAGACATCCAAAATCTCCACAGCGATGTTTTAGAACAAGCTGCGACGGAACCAGTGGTACTGACAAGCGAATCGCAAGCTAGTTACGTAATTATGTCGGTGGACAATTACGAGCAATTAATGAATCGAATTGCTCAATTAGAAGATTTAATTTTAGGTCAACAAGCACAAATGGCTGTGGCTAATTCTAAAATGGTTGGTTCGGAGATTTTTACAGCAGAACTAGAAGGTTTAGCAGCGCTTGATGATTAATTTATAGTATGGCGAAGTTAGACGGTTTAGAGACGGTTCTCGATTTTCTCAAAGTTTACAACCTAAAATAGCTGCCCAAATAGCGAAAAAAGTAATAAGCTGTTCCACATTTTAATTGCATAATTAGGGCGGGCAAGATGCCCACCCCACAAAGCATACAGCTTAACGTACTGCTGCAAAAAAGCAAATTAGCAAGAGCGTCTTGTAGAGAAGTTATCGCGTTTGTGATATTGAAAGGCGATCGCCATGCTAGTATCAATCCAAAGCTGAAATAAATTATATGACAGAACTTAACCTTGACGAAGAGAAAATTAAGCAACTATTTAAAACTGCACTCACCGAAGTTATCCAAGAACAGAAAGAAGTATTTGCTGATTTGTTAGCAGAAATTATTGAAGATATAGCTTTATAAAAAGCCATTAAAGAAGGTGAGGATACAGAAACAGTCAACAGGGAGGCAATTTTTAATATTTTGAAAAATAAAAGATAAATAGTTATGAATTCTTTAGCAAAGAAAATAAATCAGGAGTTGGCTGTAAGAGGTAATGCCGAAAAAAGTAAGAGAGTTGAAAGCGATAGTGTCAAAAGTCGGCTATATCCTTCAACCAGGAAGAGGTAAAGGAAGTCATACATATTGGAAGCATCCGTTGTTACCTGAAGAACCTCTAACCATACCGGGTAAAGACGGTGATGATGCTCCGTTATATTTAGAAAAAAACATCCAACGGGTGCTGAAAAAACTGCAAGAAATGGAAAACACGCAAACCGAAGAAAAACAGGAGCCAGAAGAATGAACTATCACTACAGTATGGTAATTCAATGGTCGGAGGAAGATAGACTTTTTTTAGTACACTTACCTGAGTTCCCCTGGCAACAATTTCATACGCATGGTAGGACTTATGAAGAAGCAGCCAAAAATGGTCAGGAAGTAATTGAGACTTTTGTTGAAATGTTAAAAGACGAAAATAAACCACTACCAGAACCAAGAATACTTCCTACAAAACCGTTGCAAGTTGCGTGAGTTAAGTGGGTGTTAATACTAGAAATAATTATCGCTCGTGAGTGCGATGTCTGACGACAAGCGACTGTGCGTTTACGCATTGATTGGGGTTTGTGGTATGTTAGCCTTCAGCATTAGACTGAAGGCTAAACAATAATTATTCAAAAGTCAGAAAATCTGACTTTTGGGTATTTGAGTAAAGGCTTTTATCGCAGAGAGATTATCCGCGAGTGAGTTTCTAACGTTTCACTTGCTATTAAAACTTCTTGTCTTGCCCATTTATCTGCTGCCAAAATGTCATCTAAAGAGGGATTTGTACGGTTATCATTTTGATGGCGATCGCACACCCACTCGATACACCGAGGAATATCTAAAAACCGAATTTTTTCTTCTAAAAATAAAGCTACAGCTTGTTCATTGGCAGCATTTAACACAGCAGGCATCGAACCACCAGCTTTACCCACAGCATAAGCCAACTGCATACAAGGATATTTTTGATGGTCTGGTTCGCGGAAGGTTAAATTTCCAGCTTTCACCAAATCTAAGCGTTCCCAGTCGGTGTAAATGCGATCGGGCCAAGATAAAGCATACAGCAAGGGTAAGCGCATATCTGGCCAGCCAAGTTGGGCTAAAACTGAAGTATCTTGTAGTTCAATCAGTGAGTGAATAATGCTTTGGGGATGAATGACAATTTCGATATCGTCATAATCCAAGCCAAACAGGAAGTGAGCTTCAATTACTTCCAGTCCTTTATTCATCAAAGTAGCAGAGTCTACCGTGATTTTACGTCCCATCGACCAATTAGGATGCTTCAAGGCATCAGCAACGGTTACATCTGCTAACTTTTCTACATCCCAGTCGCGGAAAGCCCCACCAGATGCAGTCAGTAAAATTTTCCGTAAGCCATCTTTGGGAACACCTTGGAGGCATTGAAAGATTGCGGAATGTTCGGAATCGGCAGGGAGTAATTTTACACCATGTTTTTCCACTAAGGGTAGAACCACAGGGCCGCCAGCAATCAGAGTTTCTTTGTTTGCTAAGGCAATATCTTTACCAGCTTCAATTGCTGCGATCGTGGGTAGCAAACCAGCACAACCAACGATCCCAGTGACTACGGTTTGGGAATCGCCGTAACGGGCAACTTCTATCACTCCGGCCTCACCAGCCAGTAGAATCGGTTGGGGATTGAGGTCAATGATTGCTTCTTTGAGCGCTGGTAATTTATCTTCTGAGCAAATGGCTGCTATTTCCGGCTGAAACTGCCGGATTTGAGCAGCCAACATCTCTACATTGTTCCCAGCTGCCAATCCCACAATCCGAAACCGATCTGGGTACTGAGTGACAATATCTAAAGTCTGAGTACCAATAGAACCAGTAGAACCAACAAGAGTAATCGCTTTCACAATTGCTTAAGGATTTACAGACAACTCTCACTATAAATTGCTGGGGACTCTTTAATCACAGCGATCGCCATAATCGATACACTGACGAGGAGGAGAGACGCAAAGAAAGAAAATATCCCCGTGTCTTCTTGTTCGCGTACCTGTCTGTGCCACCCCCAATCCGTTAATTTCGACTCGATAGACTGTTAGCACGGCGGAAATCCTGCTACGATCTCAAACCAGACAAGGTTTAATTTTCATATAACTAGACAAAATTTGTATTTATAAATACTATATTTTAAAAGATAAATTCTGAGAGAATTGGCAAAAGTAACCAAATAGGAAATAATTTCAATTAATTACTCATCTGTCCAGTTTCTTAATTATGTTGGTGGAGGATTTAATATGCAAAATCTTACTCATAAATTGCTGGATTGCAGCCATAGGTAGAAAGATACATAAAGGAGTTTGTTGAAGCACTCAACCCTATGGTCAAAGCTCAGATAGTTATAAAAAAAATTTTATGGAAAAATGATTTCCTGTTTCCAGCAGCAATATGGCTTGCCAGTCGAATATTTATCTGGACAGCTATGTTGCTGGTTGCGCCAAAACTATCATTACCAGCAGAGGAATTTTTGCCCCGTTTTGGCTGGGGAGTTTTTGATGCTTGGGACAGTATCCATTACCGTGCGATCGCAACTTCTGGTTATGAATTTGTGAATGACGGCAAGCAACATAATTTGGCCTTCTTTCCCCTGTTTCCCTTAAGCATCTGGTTTTTGATGGAGTTGGGCTTACCGTTTGAATTGGCAGGCACGTTAGTCAACAACTTGGCATTTTTTGCAGCACTTTACTGTTTGTACTTTTGGGTCAAGGATTGTTATGGCATCAATGCAGCACACTGGGTAACTGCTGTGCTTTCTTTGTATCCAGCTTCGATGTTTACGGGAGTGATTTACACAGAGGGGCTGTATTTGTTTTTGAGTACGGCGACTTTGCAGGCGTTCGATCGAAAGCAATATGGCTGGACTGCTCTTTGGGGCGCGATGGCGACAGCAACACGTCCTACAGGTATGGCACTAATTCCAGCATTGGCGATCGCAGCCTGGAAAGAACGCCGACCACCTATTGCCTATATAGCCGCTTTGACTACTGCTATTGGCATACTTCTATTCAGTTTGTATTGTGCCATTTATTTTGGCGACCCTTTAGCTTTTATCGAAGCACAGCGAGGATGGCGACCAACTCTCGGATTTGATTGGCAGGGTTGGTTAAATATGTTCATGCAAATTGCCGTTGGCAGTAAAAATTGGCAATTTGGTTGGGTTCAAAACTCCTCTGGCGGGATTCAAGATCCCTGGTATCTGTTGTTATTTGGTGCGATTGTTGTCAGTGGCTATCTTTTATTGCATTTCCGTCAACGTTTTAGTTCTGTAAAATTATTTTATAGCTTTTATGGTTTAGTCTTACTTTTGTTGATTCTGGCAAGCGAACAGTGGATCGATAACTTCCTCAACTTGTTCATGGTCTTGGGTGGCGGCTATGTGTTGTGGCGCTTCCACACGCAACTGACCCCAGTTACAGTTATTTATGGCTTTTGTGGTATTGGTTTACTGCTAGCCTCTGGAGGCACTATTTCCTTGAGCCGTCTCGCCTACGGTATTGTGCCTCTGAATATAGCCATTGGTGTGCTGCTATCTCGCCATCCTCGTCAAGGATATTTAATATTAGGCGCTTTTGTGACATTACTAGCCAAAATAGCTGTAGGATTTGCCCAAGAGCATTGGGTTGGTTAGAAGGTTCGATCCATTATTGCGAAGAAATTGAATTTAAATTTCCTAATGAATGTATTCAATCAAACGAAGATAGCGATCGCTTCATTATTTTTAGGTGTAGGTGCCATTTCTTTTGGCTCTATTTTTATGAAATTGAGCGAAATTGAACTTAGCCCCAGTGCAACTGTATTTAATCGCTTTTGGCTTGCTAGCGTGGCCTTCTTGATTTGGCATGGATACAAAGCAATACGGCAGCGATTTTCCGCAGACAAACCTGTAGAACAGCAGTCTTACACCAGTCAGGATATGTTGCTATTACTAGGTGCTGGTATTCTTTGGGCTGCCACTTTAGTTTTGTTGGCTTGGTCGCTGACTCAAACTAGTGTTGCGATTTCTAGTGTGTTGCATAATCTCGCTCCCATATTTACTAGTTTAGGGGTGTGGCTGCTATTTGGTAAGGGTTTTGAGAAGCAATTCCTGATTGGCATGGTCATCGCCCTTGGGGGAGCGATCGCCATTGAATTTGAGGAATTGCAAATTGCCACAGATGAGGTTCAAGGAGGCTTGGCTGCGATCGTTTCGGCGGTTTTATTGAGTGCATACCTGCTGATCGTAGAAAAATTACGAACTAAATTTTCTCCAGCTACAATTCAATTGTGGATCTGTGCGATCGCCGCTCTAGCTATCTTCCCCATACTTTTGTTTACTCAAGATCGGCTTTTCCCCTCTACAGTCAGTGGGTGGGTGTGGGTAATTTGCTTGGCGCTGGTTTGCCAAGTTTTAGGTCATGGACTTTTGACCTATAGCCTTGCTAAGTTTTCCTCTGTGGTTGTCTCCTTGGTGCATCTGTTAGAGCCAGTATTTAGCGGCATTTTCGCTCTGGTAATTTTTTCAGAAAAATTAACTTTCTCGAATTGGATAGGTTTCGCTGTAGTTTTAATGGGTTTATACTTAGCCATATCTAGCCAAGCTGCTATTAATTATCCGTTCCAGGCATCAGTCAACAATATAGTTAACACTTTCGTTAAAAGTATGACGATTAAACTGTCATTACTAAAGCAACAATTTTCAGAAACACCAGCTTTATTAGGAACTGTATCATTATTGTTTGCCTTAATTCCCATATCTTTAGCACCATCTTTGACTAAATTGTGTCAACAAGAAATTGGTGCAAATGCTGTAGTATTTCATCGCAGTTGGATTGCAACAGTTGTCTTTGGTTTGTGGAATGGACTTGAGGCTTTTCGCTACCAACAGTCTATTGAAGAAGGCAGGAGGCAGGGGGCAGGAGGCAGTATTACTCCTGTCTTACTTGATAACCAATCTATAGAACAGAAGCCTTTCACAAGTCAAGAAGTGTGGCTATTGTTGGCAATGGGAACCTCTGCTGGAACCTATCTTCTATTATGGGCTTGGTCGCTGAGTCAAACTAGTGTTGCCAACGTGGCTTTACTGTCTAATTTGAATTCTTTATTTGTTGCTTTGGCTGGGTATTTATTATTCGGTCGGCGTTTCGACAATAGATTCGTGATTGGTCTGGTTGTCGCTTTGGGGGGAGCGATCGCCTTTGAACTAAATAAGGTACAATTTGCAACCGATCAAATATTAGGTGATGCATTAGCATTGCTAACTGCGGTTTTCATGGCTACGTGTATGCTGCTGATAGAAAGACTCCGAACCAGATTTAGCACTGCAACTATCATGCTGTGGCGATGTGGAGTAACAACAATGTTTCTATTACCAGTCCTCCCATTCCTCGAAGATAGACTATTGCCCTATTCCTGGATGGGTTGGTTTTTCATAATTTTTCAAGCCCTCTTCTGCCAAGTGTTGGGTCAAGGACTTTTAGCTTATAGCCTTAGCAGAATCTCGTCAGGCGTTGTTGCCGTCACGCTTCTTTTAGAACCAGTTCTAGCTTCCATTTTTGCTTGGTTTATTTTTGCAGAACAAGTAGCTTTGTTTGACTGGGCGACTTTTGCCGTAGTTTTAATGGGTATCTATCTAGCCCAATCTAGTCAATCCATTGTTCAAGTAACAAACGAAGGATCGTAGCAGCGCTATTTATCCAAAGTTCAATTTTAGAGAATATGTCTCTAAAGGATAAATTCATTCATAAATTATGGTGAAATTAGTGTCAATCCTTGAGCCGAACCGATAATTTTACTACCAGTTAAATTGATTTGCTGCAAAGCCCCATTGTCTAACAGCAAATAAGATTTATTAGATAACATTTGTTGTAAAGTTGGGACAGTTGCAGGAGTTACCTTACAATCGCAGTAAAAGTCTAAACTGGGACGCCCATAAGCAAAAGAAGTATAAATTTGTGTTCCTGTTGAAACATTTGCCCGAATTAATTCTGCTACTGGTTTAACCGGAAAAGCTTCCTTTAATTCCCAGATCCATGATTGCGAACTCATTAACAGTGCTAAAACTAAGTAGATCCCAGAAAATAGCACTGGAATAAAGTTGCGATCGCGTTGTTTAATTAGCCATGCTGCAATGCTCATACTGATTGCCAAAACAATGCTCATGACTATTAAACTAGGCTCTTTCTTTGCAAGAAGAAAGTAAACACAACCTCCTAAACCAGCAATAGCAATAATAGTTATAAATATTCTCAAACTTCGCACCTTAAAATGACCGTACTGCCAAATTTCGCTAAGTTTCGCACCAATTGCCAAAGCTAAAAATGGATATACAGGCATAACATACCAAGGCAGCTTAGTTTTCATTAAAGAAATAATCCCTAAGTAAATAATTGTGCCAATAAGAATTAAGCGACCCCAGGTAGTATGACGTTTTTTCCAAGCTAGATAAAAACCTCCTGGGAAAAATAGTAGCCAAGGAAAACTATATTTAATTAACTCAATTAAATAGTACCAAGGTGGCCCGCTATGACCTTCAACAGATTGTGTCAGACGATCAAAAGTTTGTGTTTGAAAGTTCACTTGGAAGAAAGTTTCGCCATAATGTTGCCATTGAGCGACAAACCAAGCGATCGCAGGTGCATTTCCTAAAAATATTCCCACTAATAAATAGGGACTTGTTAACAAAGCAAACTGTCGATCTGCAATCAAAAATAAAAAAGCGATCGCTCCTAGCGGCAAAACTATCATCCCTTTGGTGAGAGCGATTAACCCCAGACAAAATCCCACACCTAGAGCATATCGACGATTTTGACGTGCTTTTAGCAAACAAAACAACAGCAGCAAGAAAAAGGTAATAGTTGTACCATCTAGCATTGCTAGCCTTCCGTGACGCACTACAGGCAACATCGTCAGGTAAACTAAAGCGCTAAACAGAGCTGGTATTTGGTTAAAAAGCAAACATCCCACCAAGTAAAGCAAAGGCACGCCCAAGGCAGTTAATACTGCACCCGGTAGACGCGTTGTCCACTCATTCACGCCTGCGATCGAGTAAGTCCAAGCAATTAATAAGTGCATCAGGGGTGGCTTATTATGATAGGGTTGCCCTCCCAATGTGGGATAAAGCCAATGCATTGAACCAAGCGGGGCACGCCAAATTTCACGCGCAACCTGTGCCACAGTACCTTCATCCCAATCTCTTAAAGCCGAGTTTCCCAAAAATATCAGCCATAGAAATAGAGATATTATCAGTAAGCTAAATAACCATTCTTTTTCTCGGAATAGACGCATATTTAAAATCGGGATAATCATCTCAAACCTCACTAATCGTTAGATGATTTCCATTAGAAATCATTGCTAAATTTTGTAAGTATCTTGGATGAAGATTTGAGATTTTCTTCTTCTAAAATAGATACTCAGGCTGATAATACTCGGAATCCAATCGTAAATCTGATAGAAGCTGTGAGTAATTAACAATGCTCCAAACTGCCAAAGTTCAACCCTCCTTTTGCTGAAACTGGCTCAATAAACAAGCTCCAACTTCAGATTGATTGATTTCACGGCTACGGCGTAAGGCTTCTTCTAAAATTGCAATTATCAATCCAGGCAATACCTGTGATTCTTGAATACGTTTACTGCCTCGATCTGCGATCGCATAAGCTATAATTTCGGCATTTTGGACATCTACTACCCAGTATTCAGCAATACCCAATTCTTCATAGAGCGATCGCTTTGTACCCAAGTCATCCAGCAGAGATGTTTTCGCAATCTCAATCACTAAATCCGGTGCAGGATAGCGATCGAGGTTGACAATTGCTGTACCTGCTGGGATAGTTTGGGCACGTTCTCTAAAGTAATACGCTACATCGGGCTGACAATCCTGAACACCAGTTTTACGAAAGGTGGTTGTGTCTAAACCTGTCGCTAGAATCCCCTTAATGGTCGCAAATAGAGTTACAGCAAAAATAATTATTACATGGTCTTTACCATGAGCAAAACTAACTGGTGGCATCTCCAGCCTCATGTGTCCTTTGTAGTAATAGCTTTTTCCCTTCTCGTTGAGCAAGTTAGCGACTATCTGCTCATACTCCTGCCAAGAAGCACAAATCCATGTATCTGTCGGTAACTGGGTCTGAGTTTCACTCATTGTCTAACCCTTGTGCCAGTAATCTATATCTCTTGTAACTTAAATTCTAAACTCCTAGCTCGACTCTTTAACCTCTGAAGTGCAACCTTCAAGTTCTGAGGTTAGATGATGAGGGTTGAAAGGCGATCGCTGCTGTAAAAAAACTAAACTACGATTTCCCCCCTTTTTAAGGGGGGTTAGGGGGGATCAAACCCTGTATCTGCTCACACACACTATCAAACTGATTTAAAACTTGGCTATTTGTAAACCTGAGAACCTTTAAATCATAGCCTTCCAAAATATGAGTTCTCTCCATGTCATAATCTTGACCTCGATCTGTAAAATGACTATCTCCATCAATTTCTATCACTACTTTTAAAATGGGACAGTAGAAATCAACGATGAAATGATTAATCGTCCGTTGTTTTAAAACGCGAAATTGAAAGGTTCTTAGATATCCATACCAAAGCTTCTTTTCTGCTGGAGTCATATTTTTGCGAAGTTCTTTTGCTCTTTCCACAAGCTTTGGATTGTAGGGTAGATGAAAATCGCTATTATTGAGGTTTTTGGTCATAGTTTATAGTTTTGATCCCCCCTGCCCCCCTTAAAAAGGGGGGTAATATATAGGTTATATGCACCTTTTTACTCGAACGTTGAGCCTCTGAACTCGAACGTTGCACCTTTGAACTCGAACGTTGCACCTTTTTGCTGGAACGTTGAGCCTTTGAACTCGAATGTTGCACCTTTTTGCTGGAACGTTGCACCTTTGAACTCGGAAGTTGCACCTTTTTGCTTGAACGTTGAGCCTTTGAACTAAAAAAAAGAAGCTCAGAACTCGAAATGTTGTGCTTTTAACTCCAACATCCAAATTCTGAGCTTCAACGTTGCATCTTTTAAGTGCAAGTACTGAGCTATTTTCTACAACGCTGCTTTTTGAGACTTGGATTTTACAGGTTTACGAGTAAATCGTTTTCCCATTTCTGCGACCACTGTATCTAAACCCGCCCCTTGTCCACTGGCTTTGGCATAGTTATACACCTGCAACGCGGCTGCATAAGCTTCACTACCGACTGCCAAAGAAGTATCATCTACGAGTTCTTGCAATTGTGTCAAGGACAATAACACCGGATACAACGCTTCAAATAATTGCACATCCTTTCGCATTTCATCCAAGTCAAACGATCGCGGTAAGAACTCTGGATTTTGCGCGGCCACCTCTAATGCAATGCTTACAAACGCCCGACTTTTATCTCCCATCTTGGGTAAAGTCTGGCGATCGTCGGCACTCAAATCAACCAAAAATGGTAACTTTTCTTTAATGGGGCTAATCGCTTGCAACACAGCATCTCTGTCTGTTTGTGCCAATGTTGCACTAATTAGGGTCGTAGACATAGAAATCACTCTCCAGTAAGTTTCTCCAGTCTAGAGTGCCCACATATACAACTAAACTTTCCATTCACATAGCAACACCGATCATCGTAATAAAGACTGATTGGGCGTTAACTGGCTCTCAAAACGGCTGTAAACAATTTGGGTTGGATACCAACAAGAAAACCAGTATAAATCTTGCATAACTTTGCAATAATTACTCTCATCTGCTAACTCAAAGTGAACCAAAGCTAAATTATTCAATCCAACTACTTCTCGTCCCTCCTGAAACCAACGAGACTTCCAAAAAATCAGAGGTTGTAACCATTTCCATTTAGCATTTTCGGCTCGTTTCCAAGGAGCTATCAATGATAATATATCTGCTGTGTAAGTAGAAGTCTGAACGCTGTTTCTAGGTATCCACTCCAGTACACAATGCCAGTCAGGGTCATTCAGCAGCTGAGAATTATGGTGTAATTGTTTCTCGGAAATTTCTACCATATTGGGTGGCTTTATCCAGCCGATCATCCAATGTCGTACCTGTTCTGGTAGCAGCCAATCTTTCAATCGTGTATGAATCAGCCGCGTCAACATCTCTTCATTCTTCAATGCACTAGCGGTTAGCTGTATCAAGACAGATTGTAATTTGGAATGGGTGCGTGCATAAGATAAGTGAGCAACAGAACTGTAGTGAATATCCCCAGATAGAATCACGACTTGTTGACGTTCCTCAAACAAAGTAGTTAGGAATTTCGCCAGTGCTTCAACATTGATATTCCAGGCATCTCCAACATCTGTTGAAAAAACTTTCTCCTGGTTTAAGTGCCAATGATGAATCCAATCAATCACTTGTAATCCAAAAACATTTGTGGGCGCAATCACAAATGTAGTTTTAATCTGAGTTTGTTCAGTTACTTGTTGTAAAGGCAAAAGTAGTTGTTGCTCAAAAGCCTTTGGACACAACAGCATCGGCGGCGCAATTGGTTTTTGATCGGCTGGATAACCCCGCCATGTACGGGTATCTAGCACAATTACTTCATGGCAATCGCTTCTCACTATGTAATGCCAAGTCAGCGCTTCCGGATCTCGATCCAGAATAAATACTGCGCCGTCTCGGACTAAAATAGGTAAACCTGTGTGGGGGTCGTTGGCTGGCATACCTAGATAACGAGCGATCGCCTGATTAGCCTTTGCATCTCTTCCTTGAGAAGCTGACCAAGCTTGTGCAGCCGCCAACAGCTTTTCACCTGATTTTCCTTCTGCAAATTGCTCTGGTGTATTGCCCCAACCTTGAAATACTGTATAGGCTAACAATGCATTTTGGACTATTCTTCGCCCTAATGGTTGCCCCAGCACGCGCAAACACCAAGCTTGGTTTAAATTCCAGTCATCAGTAACATCATGGTCATCAAAGATGGTGTACATGGGGATATTGGCAAGGGCGCGGCGCACTTTCCAAAGGGTGTAGATGAATTGTCGCAAATGCTTGACTGCGCGATTCCAGTCTTTGATAGCATGGCGATCGCGCATTACTTGCTGCCCTTTGGGAAATGTTGTCGGCCAGCACACTGGCGACCAAGCGAGTAAATAAGTAGCGTAATATTCACCCAGACTGAAAAGATGACTGTTGACTTTCTCTGCTTTGTTATGTAGTCCTGCCGTCAAACCAGCTTGATTTGTCGCAGCATCAGCCCGTTCTCCAGGGGGTAGTTGCTGGGGAGTGCAGTACACTCCATTCACCGGAAGTCGTTCTTCCCAACCCAAGAGGGCATCACCAAGAGTAGTTGCAACCCACAGAGATGGTTCTGCTACATCATCTCCATAAATTTGATCTCCTGTGAGAAACAGCTGGTGAGGTCGGTGCTGGGGTTGATTTGCTGATGCCTGAATCATACTGTCGAGAATTGGCAGTGCATCAAACCCATGCCCATGAGGTTTACGGCAGGAAGCATGGACAATTTGCAAATCTTGAAAACGGTTTGGCGGTAGAGCAAAGGTTGGTTTTTGATGAGCGAAGTAGCTGATGTTGACTGGAGGAGAGGAGTTTGAACATAATGCTTGTTGCATTTGCAGGGTTTGGTCAGCAACAGTAAACTGGAGGTCGTATGCATAGATGTGACCTCCAGTTAGGCAATGTCCAATTGTAGACCGAGCGGTGATGGCAACTACATGAAGATACTTACCCAGAGCAAAGGTAGAGCGTTCTCCCTCCAATAAGCAATTTCCTAGTGTTTCACCATCATTTGTTGTGTCATAAATCTTAAGTTCTACCTGACAAGACTGTTTCAGTGCCATCCATACTGTCACAGACTCTGGCTCAGTATGTTTGAGGATTGGCCCCGCTAAAATCAGTGGTAGTTCTTGTAAAAACTCGTCCCCAACTTGGTACTTCATTGCAAACAGTTGACATGATGGTGTTTTAGATGTGTTACTTTGCTCCTAAATTGGTAGCCCAACTCATCTAATCACCAATCATGCATCAATTCTTATCTGTTTAACATCAGTTGATAGCGCAAATAGATTGCAGCCTAAAAGTTCAGGGACAGGCGATACGCCCATCCCATGAAAGTGATTATTTTAGGGAAATCCAAGAAATAAACTATCCAATCTTGTGGGGTGGGCAACATGAGCGCCATATAAACTGGGCGCTCATGTTGCCACCCTACAATCAATAATTGAATATTTTTTTATTTGGAAATCCCTTAATTAATTAATTTCGCGCGATGCCTTCTTCCCGCGCGGCACGTTGCACAGCAGCAGCAACAGCAGTGACAACACGCTCATCAAAGACTGAAGGAATAATGTGTTCCCGATTTAAGTCTGAAGGCTTAACTAAAGAGGCGATCGCACTTGCAGCTTCTAGGTACATTTTGATGGTAATTGTCTGTGCCCGACAATCTAAAGCACCACGGAATACCCCAGGAAAAGCGAGGACATTATTGATTTGATTTGGGTAATCGCTACGACCGGTCGCGATGACAGCCACATCTTTACTGATTAATTCTGGCTGAATCTCTGGAATCGGATTTGCCATTGCAAAGATAATTGGATCTTTCGCCATCGATTGCACCATTTCTGGTGTCAAAACTCCTGGTGCGCTGACACCAATAAACACATCTGCTCCTTGCATTGCACCTGCTAATGTACCCTGACCTTTCACAGCAAATTCGAGTTTTTCTTCTGTCAAATCGCTGCGACTGGTAGAGAGAATCCCTTTAGAGTCGCACATCCAGATTTTTTCTGCCCCAGCTTTACGCAGTAACCGAGCGATCGCCACTCCCGCCGCCCCAGCACCGTTAATCACGATCTTGATTTCTGCTAAGGATTTATGTACGAGTTTCAAAGAATTAAATAACGCAGCCAAGGTGACAATTGCTGTACCGTGCTGATCGTCGTGAAAAACGGGGATATCTAATTCTTGGCGTAATCTCTTTTCAATTTCAAAGCAGCGAGGTGCAGCAATATCCTCTAAATTCACGCCCCCAAACACCGGCGCAATATTCTTAACTGCCTGGATAATTTCTTCTGTATCTTGGGTAGCGAGACAAATGGGAAAAGCATCCAGCCCAGCAAATTCCTTGAATAACATTGCTTTGCCTTCCATAACTGGTAGGGCGGCAGCTGGGCCAAGATTTCCCAAACCCAAAACGGCACTACCATCGGTAACAATGGCAACAGTGTTTTGTTTGATGGTTAACTTATAAACTTCCTCTGGATCTTGAGCGATCGCAGTACAAATTCGACCGACTCCGGGCGTGTAAGCCATTGCTAAATCGGAAACACTCTTCAGGGGAATTCTACTGCTAATGCTGATTTTGCCACCGCGATGCAAATTAAAGGTGCGATCGTAAACACTGAGTAACTTGATATCTGGCAACACCTTGATTGCTTGCACAATGGTTTCAGCGTGTTCAGTACTAGCAGCATCCACAGTCAGATCGCGGGTGGACTCTTTGCGGGTTTGCTCGATTAAATCGATTTGACCGAGATTACCGCCACAAGTTGCGATCGCATGTGTTATCGACGCCAACATCCCTACACGATTGGGAATTTGCAAGCGCAGTGTCAAACTAAAACTAGAATTAGGAGTTAGGTCTGCCATGTTGATTTTGGATTTTAAGTTTTAGATTTTATATTGAATTGCTTAGTAAAAATCTGCTGGAAATCTAAAATGAATATTTTACACATATATAACGAGTAACAATTTATTAAATGTAATCAAAAGCACACAATATTTTTAGAAAATAATCTCTTACAACTCTAACCTAGAACCTATTTTTGTTCCTGATCATACACCCTTTAACTGACTAAAGCTTGTAATTTTGGACTCTATGTTAAATTCTGTGAGAAAATCAGTATCAATCATTCGATGAGTGATATATAACAAGAGCCTAGGTGAATTTAATGCTAGGAACAATGCTCCGAGGACGCTACAAAATCGTCAGAAAATTGGGACAAGGAGGGTTTGGGGAAACTTATCTGGCTGAAGATATGGATTTACCTCGCAATCCTTATTGCGTTGTCAAGCAGTTTAAGCCTCAATTGACTAACCCGCAAGCTTTGCAACAAGCAATGCGGTTATTCGATACGGAAGCGGATGTTCTTTATAGGTTAGGCAACCACGAGCAAATACCCCGACTTTTGGCTCACTTTGAAGAAAATCAAGAATTTTATTTAGTTCAAGAATATGTACAGGGTGATGATCTAAGCACAGAATTAAAACCTGGTCAACAATGGAATCAAGAGAAAGTAATTGCTTTTTTACGGGACATATTGAAAATATTAGAGTTTGTCCATCAGCAGAATGTTATTCACCGCGATATCAAACCTGCCAATTTAATCAGACGTGCTGCTGATGGCAAGCTTTTTTTGATTGACTTTGGGGCAGTAAAAGAAATCAGCACCTTGATGGCTAATAATCAGGGAAGAACAGTGGCTGTTGGCACTCCTGGTTATATGCCTAGCGAACAATATAACGGACAGCCACAACTTTGCAGCGATATTTACGCTGTGGGAATGATTGGAATTCAAGCACTGACTGGTATTTTCCCTCTCAAACTACCAATTGACCCGAAAACATTAGAATTTATTTGGCGTAACCAAGTCCAAGTCAATCCTCAACTAGCAGACATTTTAGATCGAATGGTGAGATACCATTTTGGTCAACGCTACCAGTCAGCACCTACAGCTTTACAAGCACTGACAAACTTAACGATAAATAATAAACAGTGGTCAAAAACTAAAAAAACCGCCCTAACTTTGACGGTGTTAACTATCATATTTTCTATGACAGTGCTGGTGATTCCAAAATTACAACAAATATTTAGCTCAACCTCACAAGAGCCATCACTTGTAACAAACTCCTTGATTTACGAAAATCTTACTTATGGAATTAAAATAAAATATCCTAAAACTTGGTCAATCAAAGAAATAGAACAATATAATACAACCACAACAGATGTAGCTAGATTTTTATCACCTCAAAAAAATGTAGAAAAACCTTATCTAAGCAACTTGACTGTAGAAATTGAAGATTTAAAAGAACCTATTTTATTGGATGAATATACTAGCTCAAAAGTTAATGAAATAACGCAATTTCTTGCAGATGCAAAAATTGATAAATCACGTTTAACTCAACTAGCAAATCGCCCAGCGCATGAAGTAGTTTATTCAGGTAAAGAAGATAAATATACTGTAAAACGAAAAGCAGTTTGGACTTTAAGCAACAATAAAGCCTACATAATTACTTATGCAGCAGAAGAAAGTCAATATGATGATTTATTAAAAACTGCTGAACAAATGATTGATTCATTAGAAATTAACTAATTTACTGAAAGGGCACAGAGTGTAAGCAGGGGAGCAAGGGTAGAAAATTTTTAACCCCTAACTCCTGTACAGACGCGATTAATCGCGTCTGTCCTAACTCAGCACTGTGATCCACTCTTTACCGACGATATTATAAGGCTTGAATTTTTGGATTCTGTAGCAGCTTTTGTACGTCTGCCAAGATACGATCGCCCCAAATATTTTTCTTAAGAAACTCTAAATCAGCAAACCTTTTGTCTAAGCGTAGAGCAGCTTGTGCCAATTCTAGAGCTTGTTCGCGATCGCCTTTAACATATAATGCTGTTGCTAAGGCTAGTTGAGGTTCGGCAGATTTACTGTCAATGTCAATAGAAGCCCGAAACTGACGGATGGCTCCTTCAATATCTTGGAGTTCATATTTGATTAACCCCAGGTTGTTAACAGCTGCTAATAATTTAGCATCCTGGACAGTTGCTTTTTCATAAGCAGCAAGTGCCCCTTGATAGTCTTCCTGGATATGGTAGCTCAAACCCCGCGCAAAATAAGCAATGGCATTATTCGGATCTACCCGTGCTGCTTGGTTGAAGTCCGAGATCGCTGCCTTAGTTTTTCCCTGACGCTGGTAGGCTAGACCTCGCAAAGCATAAGCTACAGCACTTTTGGGATTCAGGCGAAGTACTTCGTTATAATCTGCAATCGCTCGTCGATAGTCTCCGCGATCGGAGTAAAGGTTTGCTCGGCTGAAATACAAATCAGCAATTTTGGCGCTACCCCATTCACTATTAGCTTCAAGTGCGCTGCTGTAGGCAGTAATCGCTTCTTCGTTTCGTCCCAATTCCTGTAATATGCCACCGCGCAAAAACCAAGCTAGGGAATGTTTAGGATTGAAGCGAGTGGCTTGGTTTAAATCCTCCAATGCTTTTTGTTTGTCCCCTTGCTGATAGCGCCCAGCTGCCCTCCTAGTGTAGGCATTAGCATCTTTAGGATTTCGAACAATTGCTTCGTTGGCAGTGGCGATAATTGTCTGAGGATCTGCTTGGTTTGATGGGGTAGTTGGTTGTGAAGTTGATGCAATATTTTGTAGTTTTCTGAGAGAGTTTAGTGCAGTTTCGGACTCTGCTTTTTTTCCTTGCCTTTCGTACAAATCTGCGGCTTTTTGCAAATCCGCGATCGCTCCTTGTTTATCTTCCAACCCAGCGCGGGCAATGGCACGGTTTTGATAGATTTCTGCAGCTTCGGGATCGCTAATTAATATCCGGTTCAGCTTGAGGTCAAAGTCATTTCTACCTTGGCGTTTTATTCGCAACGTGACTTGACTACCCTCCTGACCGCGCAGCAAGTTGGAGGCATCGTCCAGTTTGATCTTGAGAGTGGGTTTGCCGTCAATTGCCAAAATCCGATCGCCAACTTTCACCCCGACTTTCGAGGCTGGAGAGTTATCGTTAACCTGTTCAATTAATAGCCCCTGATTTTGTTTGTTGTTGAACTGAATCCCAATGCCGGAGTACTCAGAAAAACTCAGTGCCTTGTTATAATCGGCGATCGCTAGTTTATAGTCTTTCAGCACCACGCGTAACAGACCCCGGAGATTGTAAGCATCAGGATTGTTGGGAAGTCGCTGTATTACTTGGTCAACATCGGCGATCGCTTTTTGATAGTCATTTAAACCTAAATGAGCAACACCCAGGACAACGTAGGCAACGCCAGAAGTACGAGATTTGGGATCGTCGTTGAGGCTAATGGCTTTTTCACCATCAGCAAGGGCACCCTGATAGTCTTTTAGTTGAGCGCGGACATAACCTCGGTAGGCATAAGCAATTGCATTTTTAGGAGTGAGGCGAATTACCTGCTCAAAGTCTTTAAAAGCTGTTGGGTAATCTTTGAGTTCATTGTAGGCTGCACCTCGTCGGAAGTAAGCATCAGGATTGTTGGGATTAATTTGTAGGGCTTGGTTGTAATTAGCGATCGCTCCTCGATAATCTTTTTTATCGGCTTTAGCCCCCCCCAAGCTGATGAAGTCTTCAGCAGTTTGTTGTCGTTTCGGCGTTGGTTTTTCTGTTGTATTTGATTGTCCAGATGTAGCTATATTGGGTTTCACACCTGGTTTTGGTGCGGAAGTTGGCGAACTCGCGGTTACTGGTTGTACATTATTTCTGGCTGCCAAAAAGGTATTAATCGGAATTCCCAACCTTAAAACTGTACCTGTCTTCTCTTCTGGTTCTGTAGCTCGTCCATTAATCCCTACTAAACGTCCATTCTCGTCTAATACTGGGCCGCCACTCATCCCCGGAATCGCCTCATTATTGTAGACCAAGGCATAGCCTTCATCTGGGTTTTTCAGGCGACTGCGAATGCTGCCATTAGTAAATTGATAACTGCGTTCATCAATGCCTGGTAATCGGTCTGCCCAACCTACCACATAAACCGTCATGCCTTCTCTAATTTGGTCAGAGTTGCCTAAACTAGCGATGGGGTAACTTTTATTACTATTGAATTGCAACACCGCCAAATCTAATCCCGGCAATTCTTTGCTGTAGTAAACCGGATACTTACCGCCATCTTGGGTATGAATCTCATATCTTCCATCTCTAGACACTACATGTCGATTGGTGAGGACAAAGTAAGTTTCACCTTTACGTTCAAAAATTACTCCAGAACCAATACCGTCTCCATCAATGCGAACGGTAACTGTTTGAGCAATATTGTTGACCTCTACCGGAGTTAAAGATAAGGCAACTTGAGGTTTTATCAACACTACAGCTGCACCAACAAGTATTGCTGGAAGACTACGAGCAAAATTCATCGCCTCACCTCTACCTGAATATTTGTATCAGAATAATTATTTGTAAATGATGGTGATCCCATCTGCATAAACTCTTCAATCGGAATACCCCAGCTATACTTACTCATTTGTTTGAGCAGGGGTGGTTCGGGCTGTGTTCCATCTTGATATAAATATGGCTCACCCCAAAGAGGTTCAGCGTGTCTCCCATTGATAGCCACGACCTGACCGGCACGATTCAGCAGTGGACCTCCACTCATACCTTTGACAATATCATTGGTATATCCAATCCGATAGCCGCCTTCCAAGGCTTTGTCTAGTACTAGAGAAACTTTACCTTTGCGGAAAACAAACCCGGTATCTTGAATACCTTGGCTATCAAAGGGAAATCCAGCAGCAAAAACTTCATTGCCGACACTCAAAGTTGATGCATGACCGAGAGATGCAACTTGATAGTTAATCTTGGGACTGCGAAACTGTAAGACAGCTAAATCGTTACCATTGAAATAGGAAGGAACAGAGCGATCGCTGATCTTGGACAAATTAGCCTCATAGATTCGGCCATCAGGGGTCTGAATCTGATAAGGTGGGTTCCCCGACCGGAGTACGTGAGCATTGGTTAGCACCTGATAAACTGACCCTTTTCTTTGAATCAGAATCCCCGATCCCAAGAAGTCTTTTGATAATACTTTGACCGCGATCAACTCAGCTAGCTGTTGTACTTGCTTGGCAGAGTCTTGGGTTAGGTTTTGTGCATCTAAAACCTTAACATTTGGTTTTGAGCCTAGCGGTGAAATAGATAAACTGCCAATACAGGTAATCAGCATCATTAAGCGCCAATCCATATTCGTTTAGATTGCGATTTACTCAACATTCCCAAGCTGGTTTTCCTGCTGGACAGGATTCGCCTCTCCCCGAACTTTCTATCCGAGATATGAACTTGGCTACATCCAGGTAGGCCGCCTCTTCAGAGTAGGAGAACAATTCTTTACTCTCGCCACCGCTAAGGTTAATTGCTCTGCCGCCACCCGAACCTTGGCGATCCAATAACCTTTGCAGTGTCAAAGGAGCATTAGTACCAACTTTTAGGGTAACTAAGACTCCGTTCGGCAAACAAGAACCACCCTTGTAACTGGCAACACACAATACAGGTTGATTGCTGAGTTTTCCAGCTCTGAGGAAATTTAGCGTCCCATTGTCGTAGAAACGTTGGAATCTTGCAGATATCTCTTCGCAGCGCTGTTGGGGAGTCCAAGGTGGAGGAAAAGCATTGTCAACCCAGCGAATTACTGGGATATTTCCTCTAGAAGTCCGAACTAGTGTTGAGGGAACACCTGCACTCATACCACAGTAAAACTTATTACTCTGCGTATAGCCAGGTTGAACTAGAGAGGCAGTAGAGCCAAGTGCGATCGCAATGGTACTCAGTATATGAGCAAAGAAACCGAGTTTCATAGTAATCTTCATGCTTTCTGAAGTTTTTAAGTATATATGGCGTAATTAAAAATATTTTTGAGTATAGAGGATATCTTGTACCAAAAGAGCAGAAATTTAAGTAAATATAAGATCGCTAATTTTTAAGTATCTGTTTAGACATATTAAAAAACGCCCCCTGTTTCCAGAGAGCGGTTTTGATTTAGCTAAGACTTAAGTATTAGCTATAAATTACAGGCGCTTGCAAAGCCAGAGGGACTGCCTCACCAGCCGCTAAATCCAGGGGGAAGTTGTGAGCATTGCGCTCGTGCATCACTTCTATACCCAAATTGGCGCGGTTTAGCACATCTGCCCATGTATTAACTACATGACCTTTAGAGTCAAGAATTGACTGGTTAAAGTTAAACCCGTTGAGGTTGAACGCCATCGTACTGATGCCCAATGCCGTTAACCAGATCCCAACTACAGGCCAAGCAGCCAAGAAAAAGTGCAAGGAACGCGAGTTGTTAAAGCTGGCATATTGCCAGATTAAACGCCCAAAGTAACCATGAGCCGCTACAATGCTATAGGTTTCTTGTTCTTGACCAAACTTGTATCCGTAGTTTTGAGATTCACTTTCAGTCGTTTCTCTAACTAAAGAAGAAGTCACCAAAGAACCGTGCATCGCGCAGAACAGGGAACCACCGAACACCGCCGCTACACCTAGTTGATGAAATGGGTGCATGAGGATGTTATGCTCGGCTTGGAATACGAACATGAAGTTAAACGTGCCGCTAATGCCCAGAGGCATCCCGTCAGAAAAGCTACCTTGACCAATTGGATAAATTAAGAAAACCGAAGTCGCAGCAGCTACAGGCGCAGAGTAAGCAACGCAAATCCAGGGACGCATCCCCAAACGATAGCTTAACTCCCATTGCCGACCGAGCCAGCAAAAGATACCAATCAAGAAGTGCAAGACAATGAGTTGATAAGGGCCGCCGTTGTAGAGCCATTCATCCATTGAAGCAGCTTCCCAAATTGGGTAGAAATGCAAACCAATTGCATTAGATGTAGGTACAACAGCACCAGTGATGATGTTATTGCCGTATAATAAAGAACCAGAAACTGGCTCCCGAATGCCGTCAATATCAACGGGTGGTGCAGCAATAAAGGCAATAATGAAACAGATGGTAGCGGTTAATAGGGTAGGAATCATTAAAACGCCGAACCAGCCAATATAAAGCCGATTGTCGGTGCTAGTAATCCATTGACAGAAACGATCCCACAGGTTGCCGCTTTCGCTTCTTCCTAAAGTTGTGGTCATAACTGTGTTATTGATAAATCGGTGACAACAAACTTTCCCAATTTTAAGAATTGAGAATTAAGCTGTTTTCAAAGACTTCGCCAAATACCTTCTCCCTAATAGCCGGGACTCTCTGGAATTACCTCACACCAAAAATGCTGTTAACTAATTTCCCAAGGGAGACTGTCTGAAAAAAGGGAAAAATTTCCCGGCTCCTAATATCACGTTTTACATTAGTAATTTTTATTTTTCAAGACATTATTTTTAAATTTTATTAAGCTAAACGCTCAACAAGCTCAGCGTGTTTTTTTGAATTTAACCCTTGTTGCAGTACTGCTAAAACTTTTGTCATATCTCCTATGATTAGTGAGGTGACAGCTAACCACAAACCTGGAAAGACTTTACTTTTAATCTTTAAAATAATTACAACTAAAAAGCGCCCCCATTTGTGGAGGCGCTTTTTATTTAGCTAAATCTTCAGAATTAACCGTTGATAGCAGGAGCAGTCAGAGCGACAGGAGTAATTTCACCAGCAGCTAAGTCTAGGGGGAAGTTGTGAGCGTTACGCTCGTGCATTACTTCCATACCCAGGTTAGCGCGGTTGATTACATCTGCCCAGGTGCTGATGACGCGACCTTGGGAGTCAATGATTGATTGGTTGAAGTTGAAACCGTTCAAGTTGAATGCCATCGTGCTGATACCTAAAGCGGTGAACCAGATACCGACGACAGGCCAAGCTGCTAAGAAGAAGTGCAGTGAACGGCTGTTGTTGAAGGAAGCGTATTGGAAGATTAAACGACCGAAGTAGCCGTGGGCTGCAACGATGTTGTAGGTTTCTTCTTCTTGACCGAATTTGTAACCGTAGTTAAGGGACTCGGTTTCGGTTGTTTCACGAACCAAGGAAGAAGTTACTAGAGAACCGTGCATTGCTGAGAACAATGAACCGCCGAATACACCAGCCACACCTAACATGTGGAAGGGGTGCATCAAGATGTTGTGTTCTGCTTGGAACACAATCATGAAGTTGAAGGTTCCAGAGATACCCAAAGGCATACCATCAGAGAATGAACCTTGACCAATTGGGTAGATCAAGAATACTGCGGTAGCGGAAGCCAGAGGTGCGCTGTAAGCTACGCAGATCCAAGGACGCATACCTAAGCGGTAAGAAAGTTCCCACTGACGACCAAGGTAGGCAGCGCAACCGATCAAGAAGTGTAAAATTACCAATTGGTAAGGGCCGCCGTTGTACAACCACTCATCAAGAGAAGCTGCTTCCCAGATCGGGTAGAAGTGCAAGCCGATTGCGTTTGAAGAAGGAACAACTGCACCAGAGATGATGTTGTTTCCGTAAATCAAAGAACCTGCAACTGGTTCGCGGATGCCGTCGATGTCCACAGGAGGAGCAGCGATGAAGGCAATTACGAAGCAGGTTGTAGCAGCTAGCAGGGTTGGGATCATGAGTACACCAAACCAACCGATATATATACGGTTGTCAGTGCTGGTGATCCACTCGCAGAAGCGATCCCATACATTAGCGTCGGAGCGCCGTTGTAAGGTTGTGGTCATGGTTTTATAAGTGCTATGGGTTGTTAAATATGCAACAAGCGGATTTATTTTCGCCTGTTGAAATACAGTCTACATGAATTTACTTTGACGGGATCTTTGGCTTAATATTCTGTAACGTAATTCTTTAACAAGCTCATCGATCTGTAAAGTTTTCCTTCTATGAAATAATCAAAATAAAAGTAATAGATTCAGGCTTTTTAAGCCATTTCAACAATCAACTAGCTACCACTTTCAATGAAGCGATCGCCTAGTTATTTACCTTTACACTTCTTTACAATTAGTCGATGAAAAACATTTTAAGTCTTGTTGATTTGTAACAAGATATTAAGTTCTATATTGTCTGATGGTTCAGTTAAAAATCAAAGTAGATATAAGGCAAACTGCCTTCAGGAGCTAATAACCAAACAGCGTAAAAACATAAGGGGACGAAGACAAGCTTAAGGGGCCAGTTAAACTCTAACTTCAGCATTCGATTGAATGCATAGACCACAGCCATAAGCGCAGCTAAACCTAGAAGTACCCAAGTGAGTTGGGATTGGCTCATATTTAAGGCTTCGACATAGACCTTTTCAGCAAACTGGGCGTCAGCCGGATAACCCCAAAGATGGCGAATTACCAAAGAAGAGTCTTGGAGATTAGGTAGACGGAACCAAATCCAAGAGGTAAAAACCATCATTTGAGTTAAGAACCAAGCGACAAAGATACCCAGAGGATTTTGCCAGAATTGTTCTAAAGTTTCAAAGCGATCGCTTATAGAATCTGTAAGTCGATGAACCACCAAAGCTAATCCGTGGAGTATACCCCAAACGACATAACCCAAAGCAGCACCGTGCCAGATACCAGCAATTAGCATCACAATAAATAAATTCCAGCAGGTACGGACTAAACCGCGACGGGAACCACCCAACGGAAAGTAGACATAGTTACGTAACCAATCACCCAGAGTCATGTGCCAGCGCCGCCAAAATTCAGAAATATTGGTGCTGAAATAAGGAAAGTCGAAATTTTCAGGTAGAACTAAACCGAAAAGCATAGCACTACCACGGGCAATGTCTACGTAACCGTTGAAATCTAGATATAACTGCAACCCATAAGCAAATGTAGCTAACCAGAGATCCGTACTACCGGCCCGTTGCAAATTACCGAAACATAAATCTACAAAAATTCCCAAGTGGTCTGCAAAAATACCTTTTTTGACTGCGCCCCTAGCAATCAACCACAGCGCTTGGGCTACTCTATTAGTATTGGGTAATTCTAATGTATTGAATTGATTTGCTAAGTTGTGGTAGCGCGTAATTGGCCCTGAAATTAGTTTGGCGAAGAATAATTTGTACGTAGCAAATTTGAGAAAATTATCAGTAGCAGGGGCACCGCGATAGACATCTATTAAATAAGCAATACATTCAAAGGTGAAAAATGAAATTCCCAAGGGTGCAATTAATTTAAAAGAGCTATCTGGTGAGTTTGTTTGAACATGAAAAACAAATTTGAATAAAGGGGTAAAATACTTAAAAGCTAATAGCAGAAAAACATTTAGAATTATACCCACCCACAAAACCTTTAAACGGCGGCGATTCCAATCAACTTGAGCAAATTGCCACTCTTCGTTAGAAATTTGCCAGTCAAGAGAATGTTTCCCTGGTGATGTGTTGTTACCAATTTTCAGTCCTATACGGAAATTGATAAACGTCAATGCTAATAGTAATGGTATGTATTGGATGTGCAAAGAGGAGTAAAAAACCAAACTAGCAATTAGCAGCGTCCACAATCGCAATTTATGTTGTGCTAAAGACCAGTAAATTCCTAACACACTCAATAAGAACAGCCCATAGAAAATTGAGATAAAGTTCATTTTTTAGTCATTTGTCGTTTGTCATTTGTTATTTGTCATTTGTCATTGGTCATTGGTCATTAGTTATTCTCGCCTGCCCCCTGCTTTCTGCTTTCTACTCCCTCACTCCCACTCCCTACTTCACTGGCCAAGGAATCATCGGATCGTTAGCTAGCTTTTTCGATACTTCGTATGCACCAAATCGATTAAGGTGGCTAGGATCGGAAAAGAAATCATTTACTTTTGGCCACTGTTGGCTTAAATCACGATAAATAAAGTTGGGATTAGTAGCCAAACGCAACATATATTGCTGAAATTGTTGCTCATATTGTTTACGCACTGGATCTAAATAATCTGCCGTCAAAGGCATATTGACAAATACTAAGGAGATTTTCTGAGACTGGGTAAACTGAAGCACTTCTTGAAAAGCAGTATCTTGCTGTCCTTCTACTTGGAAAGATTTATAGTCGTTGTCATAATTTCCGGGAACTCTGGAATGTTTTTGATAGTATCTCGCGGGATTAAAACGAATAGACAAGGGTAGAAAGCCATCAAAGTCAACCGCTTGTTGGGAAATACTTTCATCTGAAGTACCGTCTGTCAACTGTTTTTGTGATGCAACTGTTTGATTCTTACCAAATAAGAGCAGTTGTTTTTGCAGTAAACTTTTAATTTGATCGCGGTTTTGATAGCTAGCAGAAACAGAGGCTAGAGCCTGATTTAATGACTGATTGACGGCTTCATAAGTACTAATCTCTTGTTTTTCTTCGTTTGTTTTTTGTTCTTCCGAATTTACTATATTCTCTGGTAAATCATTGCTATTTGCAGTGGTTGCTGTTTTTTGGAATGCTTGCTTATAACCAACGGATGCCGCAAGTGATTTAAAGGTAATATCCTCGCGTCCACCATTGAAAGCACGCGCCCCATCTGCCCAGATAATTATTTTGGGTAGTTCTGATGGTTCCAAAACGTGACGAATCACAAAGTCTACAACTTGTGCCGTAGCACCGTTGATTCCGAAGTTAAACACGTCAAGATTTGGATAGCCTTGAGTTGCTAAAGCTTTAGAAAGTGCTGCGGGATCTACTCCTCTGAGGGCGCGCGAGGAGCCAATAATCAACACATCTGGCGGACTACCAGTTCTAGCCAAACGCTGTTTATACAGTGCTAGTTGCTCGTCTAACTGCCTAACATTAAAACTTGGCATCTGCGATCGCGCTGCTAAAAGAATAGCTGTTGCGGTTGCTTTTTCCTTCAGTGGTGCGGCTGCCAAATTATTTTTTGGGGTATCATCACTCTGGGTAAATTCCGAAGCATTAAATACAGAACTCTGATTTGGAGGAGATTTTGTCTTGGAAGTGCTGCTAAAAAATGTCGTTTTCTCACTCTGATTTTTTCCAGATGTCAAAGATGCCTTTTGCTCGGAAGATGAAGATGGCAGGGTGGCACTAGCTACTTTTGGTGAACTGGGCGTATTGCGTGCAATAATTCGACCCAATACCCAATCAGTTTGGAGGGTGAGCAATAATCCCAGTGTTCCCCAAACTAGAGCAATTTTAATTCCTTGAACATCATGGTTACGTTCTGCTGACTCGTTGCTTTCGGTAAATAGCTGGCTTTTCAACAGGAATTTTCTCGCAGTTGAACTCGCCGTTGCTATCCAATCTCGCGCTACTTCGGTTACAAAATTTTGAACTTCTTCTGTCGTTAAGTCTGGGCGCAAAATTGGTTCACTAGTCTCAGATGTTACTAAATCGTCAATGTATATAGAAGTAGCAGCAAATTCTGGGGTTGCTTCTGGTACTAAACGTTGGCGATGTTCAAGATCGACGCCATAATGCCAAAAAGGTTCTTTATTCCCAGCACGGCGACCGTAGATACGTACTCCCATAATAATACCGGAAATTTTTAACTGGCGGATAAACTGCGTAATTTTACTTGCTACTTGTTGTCGCTGTGGACAAACAGGTGCATCACACATAATGTGCAATAAACCATTTTTGTTCAGTAGAAGTACGCGAATTCCACCTGTCAATAGTCGCCAATCCAAATCAGGGTTGAGTAAACGCTCTAGTAAAAATACCATCGCTGGTTCATCACCAGTATTTGCCAAATCAAGTGGTGATATGGCAAAAGCGGGATAGTTTGCTGCGGGTAAACTCAACCAATCAATCCAAGTGGGTTCTTTGTCGCCTGCTTTTTGTCCGTATACGGTGGCGGCGAGAATGGCTTGAGGAGCGATCGCTTCTAGTTGCGGTAAAATCGCCTCTAAGCACGCTACCTTGTCTGGGATCGGGGCAGTTCCTAAAGGATCGAAAGCTGGGATACAAAAAATATGTAGCGTTGATTCTTTCAAAGAAACTTGCACACCAACTTTTAATCCTGATAGAACTTCAGCTAATAATCGAGCGATCGCTTGGACATCTCCCCAACGCGCCCACTCTTTCAGCATCACCTCTGGTGGTGTCAAATCCACCCGCAGCAGCCAATCAGGAGCAGTTTCGCCGCTCACCTGAGAAACAATTACAGCATCTTGGTACCCGGAAAGCTTGAGATAACGCAACTTTTGTGCTATTGGTTCGGCAAGCAACGATGCATCAGGGCTATAGCTCGACTGGCAAAATATCCACAGGCGATTTTCTTCTGGCTGAGAATTCTTGGGCTTATATGGCTTAATCTTTACCTGTACTGATACACCTAGCGTACTTAGAGTTTCGCTTAAATATCGAGCGATCGCTTCTGGATTCCCTTGGCGTGCCAAACTTTCGTTAGAGACAATTAGCGCCCCACCCGATTGTTTTAATTTTTCCGAGTCTGCTAGCAGCGCTTGTTGCACCTGATCGAGATGCTTATCTATTTGATTCAAGTGAACCCGATGGCACCACGAGGGACGCTGCTCCCCTTTTCTGCGGCCATAGACAAATACTTGATATATTGAGGTTTGTTCGCTGTTTGTGAGGATATCTAAGTTTGTTTGCTGTAGTGCTTGCAGCAAATCAGACAAAGTACGCCAACGCTGCGGACATTCTGTACCTTCACAAAGAATATGAAGGTCATTTCCCCGCAACCGGACTTTCACTCCGAAAGTGTTGATCCCTGTTGCTTGGCTTACCCATTGCACTAAGGATTGCTGGCGATCTGGTACTACTGTTTTCATGCTCAGTTAACTTTACAGTCAGCGATGGTTGGGGGATAGTGCCTGCACTTGTAAACTAGAACCATAGGTTTATCACACTCTGACGTTTTTTTTTAACAATTTTGTTACCTTCGTAGCTCACAAAATCGGACAAGATAGTCTTGTATAGGTTGCAAGTCTGACTAATGTTGAGTTTTGCGTTTATTTTACTAATAGGGAGTCAGAAATCAGAAGTTAGGAGTTAGGAGTTAGGAGTTAAAAGTTAGGAGCCAGGAGCTAGGAGTCAGAATAATTCTATATGACTGGCTGATGACTTGTCCTTTAAAGCCGGATTTGTGTCCGACTACGCTAATGTCCCGGATCGGCTAAACAAATAATCAGCTTATCTCATTTCAACTCCATTCCTTTATCGTTGGAGTCATCCTAACTCCTAACTCTGAACTCCTAACTCCTAACTGCTTTTTACTCATAATTCCCATAACCAAAAATTAGCAATGCCTCCTACCAACCAACAGTCTTCACCTAAACCCGCATCCAATCTGGATTTGTTTCCCATTCCTCAATCGTTCCTTTTACAAATAGGTACAGCGTCTATATTACTGCTGCTGATTACTGGAAAAACTACAGTAAGAGCACTAGAAGCCATAGGAGAAGCTAGTGAAGAATTATTTCGAGGCGATCGCCTACCCAATTTAGATTTCCCAGATGAACGCGAAATCAATCAAGATGAGAAGATATACACCAAATAATTATTTGCTCAGGAACAACCCAGCGAGCATTAAGTGCAAAACCTAGAACCGTAAACAGTAATTAGCTTTACAAGAATAGAGAATATGGGTTCCCTTTTATACTCTTCGTCTCAAACTGCTGATATATACCCGGTGTCGGAATTATTTTTGCGTCATCGTCTCCAGGTAGTGGAAGAATTGTGGGAGTCAGTTCTCCGGCAAGAATGCGGTCAAAATATGGTAGACTTGTTGGGTGAGTTGCGCGATCTATGTTCGCCAGAGGGACAAGCAACAAATGACCAAGCATCCTCAGCCGTAAAATTAATTGAACAACTAAATATCAACGAAGCAATTCGCGCGGCTCGTGCTTTCGCTCTGTATTTTCAGCTGATTAACATCATAGAGCAGGAATACGAACAACGGCAGCAATTGAGTCGTTATGAAGCAGAAACAGAGGCTATGGAGCCGGAAACACCGTCTAATGTTAACTATTCCTCCAATCAAAGAGAAGATGATGCGCCTGTTAGCAAGGGAATAGCAGCAGCCTTCCTGAAAAAGAATTATCTCGAAAAGGCGCAAGTCAAACCAAAAGGTACTTTTGCTGCCTTGTTTCCCTATTTATTCAAACTGAATGTACCACCCCAGCAAATTCAACGTCTAATTGCACATCTGGATGTGCGGTTAGTTTTTACAGCGCATCCGACGGAAATTGTTCGTCATACCATCCGGGATAAGCAGCGACAGGTGGTACAACTTTTGCAAAAACTGGATACCTTGGAAAATCACTCTGGGAGTACGCCAGGAGCATATCCTTGGGAAGCAGTAGATGTCCGCGAACAATTGCTCGAAGAGATTCGCCTGTGGTGGCGTACAGATGAACTTCACCAGTTCAAACCCACAGTGCTAGATGAAGTAGATTATGCCCTGCACTACTTCCAAGAAGTTTTATTTGATGGCATTCCCCAACTGTATAAACGTTTCAAACACGCTCTATCCAATACCTTTCCTTGGCTTGAACCACCGAGTAAAAACTTTTGCTCTTTTGGCTCATGGGTAGGCTCAGACAGAGATGGAAACCCATCAGTCACACCTGAAATCACCTGGAAAACAGCTTGCTATCAGCGCAAAATGGTGATCGGGAGATATATTCAGTCAGTGAAAAATCTGATTGAATTGTTGAGTGTGTCGATGCACTGGAGTGATGTTTTACCAGACTTACTGGAATCTCTAGAATTGGATCAGTCCCAATTGAGTGAAGTCTACGATGCACTGGCACTGCGTTATCGACAAGAACCTTATCGGCTCAAACTGGCTTACGTACTGAAACGGCTGGAAAATACTCGCGATCGCAATCTCGCTTTGTACAATCGGGAAACGCCAACAAATCAAGACAGTCCCCTATATCGTTCGGGTGCCGATTTTTTAGCAGAACTGCGGATGATTCAGCGCAACTTAACAGAAACAGGTTTAAGTTGTCGAGAATTAGAAAATCTGATTTGTCAGGTAGAAATTTTTGGCTTTAACTTGACACAGTTAGATATCCGCCAAGAATCGTCCCGCCACGCCGATGCGCTCAATGAGATTCTGGAATACCTGCAAATATTACCCCAACCTTACAACGAACTATCCGAGGAGCAAAAAGTTGCTTGGCTTACAGGCGAACTGCAAACTCGCAGGCCATTAATTCCCGCAGAATTGCCATTTTCCGAAAAAACCAACGATGTAATTGAAACCTTTCGCGTCGTGCGATCGCTCCAACAAGAATTTGGTCTGAACATCTGCCAAACTTACATTATCAGTATGTGCCGCGACGTGAGTGACGTGCTGGAAGTATTGCTTTTAGCTAAAGAAGCCAGACTTTTTGACCCCGCCATTGCCGTCGGAACTATTCAAGTTATCCCCCTTTTTGAGACAGTAGAAGATTTACAACGCTCCAGAAGCGTCATGCGGAAACTGTTTGAACTGCCGTTATATCGCGCTTTATTAGCCGGTGGTTACGAACAGACAAAAACAGAAGGTGCAGATGAAAATTCACCCTCTCCTGCCCCCCCTGCCTCCCCTGCCCCCCTGCTCCCCTGCTCCCCTGCCTCCTCCATCACCCCCAACTTACAAGAAGTAATGCTGGGGTATTCTGACAGCAACAAAGACTCTGGTTTTTTAAGTAGCAACTGGGAAATTCATAAAGCTCAAAAATCACTGCAACAAATAGCAGAAAACTACGATCTAAATTTGCGAATTTTCCACGGACGTGGCGGTTCTGTGGGACGAGGTGGGGGCCCTGCTTACGAAGCGATTTTGGCTCAACCAGGTCATAGTATCAATGGGCGAATCAAGATTACCGAACAAGGAGAAGTTTTAGCTTCCAAATATTCCTTGTTGGACTTGGCTTTGTATCACATGGAAACCATCACCACGGCTGTGATTCAAGCTAGCCTCTTGCGGACAGGGTTTGATGATATTGAACCCTGGAATGAGATTATGGAAGAATTAGCAGCGCGATCGCGTCAACATTATCGAGCTTTAATCTACGAACAGCCTGATTTTGTTGATTTCTTCCACGAAGTAACCCCCATTGAAGAAATTAGTCAACTGCAAATTAGTTCCCGTCCCGCCCGTCGTCCATCTGGTAAAAAAGATTTAAGCAGTCTGCGAGCTATTCCTTGGGTATTTAGCTGGACGCAAACCCGCTTTTTACTTCCTTCCTGGTATGGCGTTGGTACAGCCTTACAAGAATTCCTGAACGCAGAACCAGAAGAACACTTGAAATTACTGCGCTACTTTTACGTTAAGTGGCCCTTTTTCAAGATGGTGATTTCTAAGGCCGAGATGACTTTGGCAAAAGTAGATATGCAAATGGCACATCACTACGTCCAAGAACTCTCAAAACCAGAAGATCAACTTCGTTTTGCCAAGGTTTTTGACCAAATTGCTAGCGAGTTCTATCTGACAAGGGATTTGGTGTTAAAAATCACCGATCACAATCGACTCTTAGATGGCGATCCGGTATTGCAACGATCTGTGCAGTTACGGAATGGGACAATTGTCCCCTTGGGATTTATTCAAGTTTCACTACTTAAGCGTCTACGGCAGTCCCAAAATACTACTGCTACTTCTGGAGTAATTCATTCTCGTTACAGCAAAGGCGAGTTACTGCGAGGAGCATTGTTAACTATTAATGGGATTGCTGCTGGAATGAGAAATACAGGTTGATTGGGCATGGGGCATAATGACCAATGACCAATGACAAATGACAAATGACAAAAAACAGAATTTTAATTTGCACTTTCTTGGCGCTGTCATCAGGTTTTTTTGGTGCTTACACTAGTGGGCAAATTACCATGATGCTGCATAGCCAAAAGTGTCAAAACCAACCTTGGGGTTTAAAGGAGATGTGCAACGCTTGGATTACACCAGGAGCAATATGGCAAGGTAGCACAACAGGGCTATGGACAGGAACTATCTTAGGGGCTTTTGTTGGTGGTGTGGTGACGCGACCAGCTCGTGATTAATCTAACGTGAGTTCGATGAACCTCTCCCTGCCTTGAACTAAAGTTCAAGTCTGTCCCTCTCCAACTCGGAGAGGGACGGTTTTGCTTAGTAAAACATCTTAGAGGTCTTTTATTGATATCTTTCTGGTTTCATTCGCTCCCATGCAAAATTCATTTTTACCCAAGCATCCCGCCAGTAACTTTTGAAACTATGCCCTCCTGCTCTGAGTGCGCGATGATGACCCATCCAGACCAGAATCACTGGTACATAGTAAAGAAGTTGCTGTATAAGATAAGTGAGCTTCCGTAACCATGCAGGGCGGTTTTTTTGTATAATTGCCAAACGCTCGTATTGAAAACGAATATGCTTTACTTCATCTCTCAATATTTGTTGACACAACTGTTTTAGAACTGGGGAATTTGTTGCGTTTTGAATTGCTTTATAATAAACCAACGCTAGAGTCTCAACCATAATGACGGGAGTTGTCCAAATCTCCATTGTTGGGATTGCATAGCGTATTTTCCGAAACAACGTGTCACCCCAGTTATGCTGCAACCGAGGAATTTGGGCAAGGTCAAGAAACCGTCCTAAGTCCCCTCCATGACGTTGTTCTTCCTTTATGAATAGTTCAATTACGTCAACATATCTGGGATCTTTGATGTGCTGTGCATAGTTTTTAGCAGCAGCCAGTAAGTGCAATCCATCTGATGTCTCACCCAACTGCCAAGCTGCTAAAGAATCTCCTATTGCATTTCGTTCATCCTCTGTGATTTCCGCACCTCGCTTCCAAGGGATCTCTAATTGAAACTCAGCGTTGGCTTTGTAATAAGTGTACCACTTATCAGATGTTGTAATTGAAGGCAAAGTAGGTAACAGCTTATGAGGATTCATCAAAACTCCAAATGTGTATAACATTATGTTGTTTTAATGATTCCCAAAACTTTGTTTCGACTAACAATACTATTGTTTCAACTGATATGTTAGCAAGACTGGTAAAATCTACCCATAGCGAAGAAGAGTAAATCACTATGCCTACCGAAACTAACCCAGGGAATCAAACTACTACAGGAGCTGATGCGATTGATGAAGCGATCGCACAGGGAATTGATTTTGATGGTTCTCCCATTCCACCTGCCAAGCTAGAACTTTATAGTAAAGTAATGGCCCTAGAAGCTAATAGACAGCGCAGTGGTGTATCTAATACTATGCGATCGCGCATTGTACGAATTGGCGCAAAACACATTCCCCAAGCAGAACTCGACCAATTACTTGTAGATGCTGGTTTCGCACCCCTAAAAGAAAAAGAAATTGCCTTTTTTTATAGTGGTAAATAATTGTTAATTTCGTACAACAGTTTTCATTTATTTGAACCAAATATGTTCTAGGGGTACAGCAATGCTGTGCCCTCAATTCTTTACCTCAAACATAGCAAATTGCCATCGATATTTTGGCTTCTTCAGTAATTTCCTGATGAGTTCAAAAGTGTATCTTTAGCAAGATATTGTCAACTTACTCTTGTGTTTGAATTGGCAGATGGCTATATGTACTTAAGTAATAGCTGAAAGACTTGGAAAACTCATGTCAGAAACTACGTCAAATTCAGAAATGCAATACCGAGTTATCGGCAGTACAGGAGAGAAAGTTTCCGCCATCGGATTGGGTGGTTGGCACATCGCCTTGAAGCATGTTGATGAGGAACTAGGTATCCGAATTGTTAGAACTGCAATCGATCGCGGCATCACTTTTATGGATAACAGTTGGGATTACAACGGTGGAGTCAGCGAAATTCGCATGGGAAAAGCACTCTTGCATGGCTATCGAGACAAAGTGTTCCTGATGACGAAAATCGATGGTCGCTCTAAAAAATCAGCAGCAAAACAGCTAGACGAATCACTGCAACGCCTGCAAGTTGATTGCATCGATCTCGTTCAGCACCACGAAATCCTGCGGCACGAAGATCCGCATCGAGTTTTTCACGAAGAAGGGGCGAATGCTGCCTTGATTGAGGCACGGAAAGCTGGCAAACTCCGATATATAGGTTTTACTGGGCATAAAGACCCCTATGTTCATCTGCATATGCTGGAAGTTGCAGCCACTAACGGGTTTAAATTTGATACAGTGCAGATGCCTCTGAGTGTGATGGATGCCCACTACCGAAGCTTTGAAAAGCTGGTTTTACCAGAGCTAGTTAAACAAAACATCGGCGTTTTGGGAATGAAAAGCTTGGCAAACGGTATTCTTTTACGGTCAAATACTGTAACGCCAATTGAGTGTTTACACTATGCTTTGAATCTGCCCACATCGGTTGTGATTACCGGAATTGACAGCATGGAGATTTTAGACCAAGCTTTTGAAGCAGTGCGGACGTTCCAGCCAATGAACGACCAGCAAGTGCGATCGCTCTTAGCAAAAACGGCAGAAGCGTCATCACGCGGCGAGTTTGAGCCTTTCAAAACTTCATCAATCTTCGACAGCACTGCCCAAAATCAAGATTGGCTGGGAGAAGAACCACAGGGCATCCAGGAATTGATGTCAGCATCAAGAAAATAAACTCAATATCAATATATTTTGAATTCTAGAAACTTGATTAATGAATTTAAAATTATAAAAACTATGGAGCGATCGCCACAGAAACTATAACGAAAATTGCCAAAGAACGTGAATATCTTGATATGATTCTGGTTTTATGCATTAAATAAATCCAGAATCATATCATAATTAGCACAATTAATATTGCTAATGCGGTATTTGAGCGGATCGTAAGACCTCGCGATACGTGTGGAAACCATGAGGTTGAAGCTGATTCAGGAAGACTCAGCCTTACTTTATGTAGTACTAGAGTATCCAAAATGTATTATAACCGTATAAATGATACATTTTAACCATGTATAAAATACTACGCCGCAGTAATCTGATTCTCTTAGGATTACTATTGTCATGAAGACTACGACTTTATCTCAACTTAAGTCACATAGTAATATTTAATACATAGTTCATCAATTATCAGCCATTCTATGCCTATCCATTAGCACAATTAATCACGGGATCGCTTGCTGTATTCTTCATGATTTGTTACAAAAGTACAAAGAACTTCTAGAGACCCAAAACCACATGTTCGGCGGACTTACTGGTTTACAAGATCCTAAAGGCACAGATTGGGGAGAGCGAATGCTCAACACAGTCGCCAGCCAAACGATTCGCCACCTGTTTAGCACGAGCGAGTCAGTAGAAGTCTTTGTGCGCTGCTATCCTTCCAGCAAGCTCTTGCAAGGCAGCATTGATAGCTTCAAAATGAGCGGCCGTGGCTTGGTGATTCGGAGAGATTTCGCGGTTGAGGAGATGTCGTTTGAAACTGATGCGGTGGCGATTGACTTCGGCTCGGTTTTAAAGGGCAAACTTAGCCTTAAGCAACCTACTCAAGCGATCGCTCAAGTAATCTTATCAGAAGCAGGGATAAACCAAGCTTTTAATGCAGAACTGGTGAAAAAGCGCTTGCTTAACCTCACCGTACCATCACTGACAGAATTATCTGGTGGAGAACCAGTCTCCTTTACAGATGTTCAGGTACAGCTATTGCCAGAAAATCGCTTACAGCTTGTAGCAAAAGCAGATTTAAATAATGGCGAACTCGTACCCCTGAACATGATTTTAACTGTAGGTATTGAAAGACGGCGGCGAGTTTCTTTCAAAGATCCGAAAATTCAACTTGACCAAGTGCCAGAAGGGCAACAGGAAATCTCGCAAACCTTGAGCGTAGCACTGGTAGAAATTTTAGATAATATGGTCGATTTGGATCGTTTTGATCTTGATGGAGTAAAAATGCGCCTCAACCGATTAGAAACTGAAGGTCAAAAAATTATTTTCAGTGGATATGCTGAAATTGAACGTATTCCAAATAGTCCTTAATCCAAAATTATAGGCAAAAAATTAAAGTATAGTGAAGCTTTAAACAAATTAAATACCGCCTAGATGATTCTAGACGGTAATTTAAATCTTTAGTTTTTGAAGAAAGTTAGGAGTAATTAATAACTCCTAACTTTTAACTTTTTATCTTCCCACACCTACATACTGGAATCCAGCGCGGATCATTGCTTCGGGGTCGAGGAAGTTACGACCGTCGATGATAACAGGGTGGGCCATCAGTTTCGCCATTTTCACATAGTCCAGAGTGCTGAATTGCTGCCATTCGGTGACAAGTACTAAGGCATCACAGCCGTCAGCGAGTCTTTCGGCATCGGTTTCTACTAGCACACCAGAAAGTCCATGACGTAGACCTGTTTGGGAAACAATGGGGTCATAGGCTTTAACTTTAGCTCCCAGTCGGTTTAGCTGCTCAATTAGGTTGAGTGCTGGGGCGTCGCGCAAGTCGTCGGTATCGGGCTTGAAGGTCAGTCCGAGTAGTCCGACTGTTTTGCCTTTGAGAATTTTTAGAACTTGTTGGAGTTTTTCCAAAGCAATCAACCGCTGACGTTCGTTGACACTGACAGCAGATTTCAGTAGCTGGGCTTCATAACCATAGTCATCAGCAGTGTGAATTAGAGCGGAGACATCTTTGGGAAAACAAGAACCACCCCAACCAATACCAGCTTGTAAAAACTTGTTACCAATGCGGGAATCTAGACCAATACCTCTAGCTACTTGGGTGACATCAGCACCAACGCGATCGCAAATATTAGCAACTTCGTTAATAAAACTAATCTTAGTGGCTAAAAAGGCATTAGCAGCGTATTTAATCATCTCCGCCGAACTCAGGTCTGTTGCCAGAATTGGCACTGGGGGTAAAGATTGATCGTCAGCGTACTTGCGTTCTACAATTGGGGCATACAGTTGTTGCATTAAAGCTACTGCTCTTTGGCTATTGCCTCCTAGTACGATGCGATCGGGGTTAAAGGTGTCGTGAACTGCCGAACCTTCGCGCAAAAACTCTGGGTTGCTGACTACATCAAACTCGGCTACAAATTCAGGTAATTTCTCATCACTCGGCACTCCACCTGCGGGTATCAGTGTTTTCTGCCGCTCTGCAACACCATCTAGAACAAGCATCCGCACCCAGTCACCTGAGCCAATGGGTACTGTAGATTTATTCACTATGACTTTATAACCACCGTTGAGATTTTCACCAATCCCACGAGCTACAGCTTCGACGTAACGAGTATCACTTTCACCAGTGGGTAAAGGTGGCGTTCCCACAGCAATAAACAGAATTTCTCCGTGGGAAACTCCAGCAGCAAGATCGCTAGTAAAATGAATCTTCTCTGTTTGAATGGCAGACTGCATAATTTCTGAAAGTCCCGGCTCAAAAATTGGAGACTGCCCAGACTTCATTAACTTAACTTTTTCTTCGTTGTTGTCTACGCAAATTACATCATGCCCAATATGAGCCAAGCAAGCGCCTGTAACTAAACCAACGTAACCAGTACCAATAACGCAAACACGCATTTATTTAACTCCTCACTTATTTGGGTTTAATCTTCAAAAACAAATTATCAATTTTACACTTAGACGCTTGGGAAAAATCAGCAACTAAATATACTAGCTACAGATGGGGTTAGCCTGCATGAAAATTTAGAGCGACGCTAGACGTAACTCAGGTGGTTGAATTATTGACATCGCTTTGAATGCGATCGCGAAAATCTTCTATTGTTAGTTTTAAACCCTCTTGTAGAGGAATGGTAGGTTCCCAATTTAACCAAGTTTTTGCCTTTGTGATATCAGGCTGGCGACGTCGGGGATCGTCCGAAGGTAGTGCCTCGAATTTAATCTGCGCGTCTGGATTGATCATATTTTGCACAGTTTGTGCCAATTGTAAAATCGTGTATTCACCAGGATTACCCAGATTGACTGGGCCAATGTAGTCGCTATTCATTAGGCGGATGAATCCTTCTACCAAATCGGAAACGTAGCAGAAACTACGAGTTTGCGAACCATCACCGTACACGGTTAAAGGATTACCCTGCAAGGCTTGAACTATAAAGTTGCTCACCACCCGACCATCATTTTCTAACATTCTCGGTCCGTAGGTGTTGAATATCCGCACAACTCGAATATCAACTTTATTTTGCCTGTAGTAATCAAATGCTAGAGTCTCAGCAATTCTTTTACCTTCGTCATAGCACGAACGTATTCCAATGGGATTGACGCTACCTCTATACTCTTCAGTTTGGGGATGAATTTCTGGATCTCCGTATACTTCACTAGTGGAAGCTAAGAAAAACCTCGCTTTCACACGTTTAGCTAGCCCCAACATATTCAGTGTTCCCATCACGTTGGTTTTAACGGTTTTAACTGGGTTGTACTGGTAATGTACTGGTGAAGCAGGACAAGCTAAATGATAAATTTGATCGACTTCTAACCGAATTGGTTCGGTAATATCGTGACGGATCAATTCAAAGTACGGATGGTCTAACCATTTCAAAATGTTGCGTTTATGACCAGTGTAAAAATTATCCAAGCATATTATTTCATGCCCAGCAGCCATTAGTCGGTCGATGAGATGGGAACCAATAAACCCAGCACCGCCCGTCACCAAAATTCTCATAGTTTCCCAGTTACTTACAAATATTTTCAGTAGCTATTGCACTTACTTTTAGATTACCCACCTTGGGCACAAAAATACAAAACAAAAAAAAATAACAAGGCTCAATCAAAAATTGTTGTTGAACTTACCTATTTTTTCACAGTTGTAGTTTTGTTATATTTTTACCTGTTTTCTTAAGAATTTAATTAGCAAAATAACAGAAATTGTTTAAAAGTTGTTTGTTGTTCAGCCGAACTTTATCAAATCTTCAAAAATATAAAGTATTTTTACGGTTATCAAGTTTTTAATTGGATACAAAAAATTAGTCGAGATGGCGTTGACACTCGCGCTACAAATATATCCAAATAATACAGATGTAAATCCCTACAGCTTATTCATTTATTAGCAATATTTTCGAAAATTTGATGCCTCCGGCGGACTATTCTAATGCAGCCCAGGTTTACTTACTTGAACTGTATTCTGCTTTACATCATACAGCAGATGTAATGCTGCTAGCCGTGGTAGACATAATTAAATTTGTGCTTTGAGTGCGTTGCGGTTCTCCAAGCATAATAATTGAGCAGGTGAGTTGTCTGGCTAACTGGGTTGTGACATCGCTAATGGCTAACCCTCCAGGACTGGTACGATTACGTATAAAAGGTAAAACTACTAAATCATATAATCTTGCTGCCTGTAAAATCGCTTGGGCAACATTTTCGTGAGCGATGATTTGAATTTCTGGGGCATTGGCTAAAGCCAATTTAGATACCAATAAGGAGAGATGCGATCGCCTCCAAGCAATTTTACTAGAACTAGTACGGCGATCGCACACATTCAGCACAGTAATGTGGCTCTGATTTGCCTGTGCTAGCAGCTGGGCAAATTGTACGGGTTGTAATGTTGGTGCTGTTAAGTTTTCTATTGGTACTAAGATCCGCTGAATTTTTTTCGGTGATTCTACTAGACGTGTCACTGCTACTGGACAATGAGATGCCCAAAGCACACCATCAATCACATTCCCAAATAAACGCGCTCGTAACCCAGTCCGTTTACCCCAACCCATAACAATTAAATTAGCCTTTTGTTCGCGAGCCGCTCTGCTAATTCCTTGAGCAAAAGCATCATCGATTCGCAGCATTGGTTCTGCGGCTACGCCCAAGGTTCGACTTTGTGTCGTGGCTTTATTCAATAACCACTCACTCCGTTGTAGAGACGCTTCTAACTGGGGTGCATCCATGTGAGCAGCAGCAGTAGCGATCGCCAGGGGTATAATTTTGCCATGAGACTGACGTGCTAATAACGCTGCCATTTCAATCAAATACTGCTGGGTCTGAGGATTATATATAGGTACGACTATAGTAAAAGCATTGTCTGTTTTTGATGCATTCTCCTCAGCTAGGGGTGGTGCTGGATCTTCATCTGGTGGGGAATTCAAACTCACAGCTATTCGACTAGTTATCAACGGCCCCAAGGTTGATGTGACCACCATTAAAACAATCACACTATGTAATATTTCTACTGGCAGCAACCCAGACTGATATCCCACTAAAGTTGCTGCTAACGTTGTACCAACCTGGGGTAGTGACAGCGACCACATCGTTAGCATTTCTTGCCATTTATAGCGGTAAACCAGTTTTGTCAACAAAGCTGCGATCAATTTACCGATAATCAAACCAACTACGATCGACAGCGTTAATTTGAGCGTGTTCAGATTATTCACAAAGGCGGGTAAATCGATCAGTAAGCCAAGGTCAACAAAGAAAATAGGAATGAACAGCACACTGCCAATAAATACCACCTTTTCTTTGACTGGGCCTTCACCCACAGCTTCATTCACTGCCAAACCCGCTAAAAAAGCACCAACAATTTTTTCTACCCCAATCAATTGAGCGCCCACAGCTGCCAGAAACACAGAAAGCAACACAAATAAAAACTTGTTTCCTTCATCGTCTCCAGACCGTTTGAAAAATTCTTTGCCTGCCCAATCAAAGCCTGTCACAACGGCCACAGAGTAAATAATTAACCAACCAGACAAAGTGAGTAGTTTCGCAAAGCTGAATGCTTCAGTATGAGAGACAGCTACACAAATGGCTAATATTAGTACTGCACCAATGTTTGTAAAAATCGTAGCTCCAATGGTGACAGTAACAGCTTCGTTGTTCATTACTCCCAAACGGCTGATTATGGGGTATGCCAAAAGGGTATAGGAAGCAAATAAAGAGCCAATTAAGATTGAAGTATTCCACCCATAGCCGAAAATCAGCCCTACTAAGGTTCCCATGAGTAGGGGTACACTGAAAGTAAAGCTAGCAAACCCAAAAGCACGACTTTTTTTCCGGCGAAACTGTTCTAAATCAATTTCTAGCCCAGCGACAAATAGCAAATAAATTAACCCAATGTCTGATAGTAGGTTAATCATGGGTGAGTCAGACTGAAAAAGATTCCAACCTGAGGGCCCAAGTACTAGCCCTGAGAAAACCAAACCCACTAATCCTGGTAATCTTAGCCGCTCAAACATGATGGGTATAACTAAGATGACCACCAGCAAAATAGCAAAGGGAACAATTGGTTCTTTGCCAAGAACTTGGGAAGTTGGTTCCAGAACAAGAACTTGTGATATTAGTTCCATATATAGGAATTGAAGGGGCTATGGTAAAACAGCGATTACCTTGGAGGCGATCGCCCGATCAATATGAATAAATAGGGAAGCCACCTGACAAAAAATCAAAAATCTTCTTAATTTACACTAACTAGGCAATTATTTAAGAATTAACTACCTACGGGTGGATTTGACTCAAAATGAATCGTAAGCGATCGTAGTCGTCTTTAAGTAGCACACTTAAACTACGTCCAGCTTTAATTAGCCATTGTCGGTCAGCTTTGCGTAACTGGTATACATCTCGAATGGCAGCTGCGGCTAAAGACTCGATTGGCGCACCATTTATACACAGCAGTGTCCGTAAAAAATCTAGTTCTTCAGTAAATTTAATGATAGCTTCTGGTTCACATCGATAAACAGCTTGATGAATTTGCGGGGGACGGGGTGGAAGATACTGATATACTCTTTGGTTATAACTTTGATTTTGCGAAGATAGTTCAAATCCGACGATCGCAGCCCGGAATTCTGTGCGGAGCATGGCAAATATTTGGGGTTGTTCTTCCCGTAAGTCTTGCAAGGACAACCCTAATGCTCTCGCTCTGTGTACGGAATCTATGGGCATAGTTGTGGCATAATACACTACAGCATAAATTTGATTGCCAGATTCCTCATCTACAGAACAGACCCAACTACCAAAGGGTGGCATGGAGGGAAAGCTTAAATCTTCTGGCTCTAAACACTGAGCTAAAAATTCAGTACTAGTAGTTTCAATCACCTCCGCAATGTGGTTCGGATGGCGATCGCCAGTGGCAAACTGTGGTAGGGGGAGGCGCATAGTAATTTAGTCATTAGTCATTCGTCATTAGTCATTAGTTTTTGCCAATTGACAAAGAACAAATGACTAATGACTAATCTTATTTGGCTTTTTTACGTCCGGCGGTAGTTTCTACGAGTTCCAATTCGCTCAAACGAAAGGTAACTAATTTATCCCAGTTACCACCTTCAAATAATACGGCTACTTTGCCATCACTCACCCGTTGCACGAGTCCTTCGTAGCGATAATAGGTATCTGCGGGATTCTTAATACGAACAGTTGCTCCAGGCAGAATCATTTTTTTAGCCTCGTTTGTTTCCTTTTAATAGCTTAATACTTGTTAATAGTCATTTGTCATTAGCGAAGGACAAAGGACAAATGACTAATGACGAATCAATAATACTTCTGTCTTTGTCGAAAATTTGCTACCGATTCTACTATTCCCAAGGAAATGAAGTTGGTCAGCATCGCAGAACGCCCATAACTCATCCAAGGTAAGGGAATTCCTGCCACAGGTGCTAAACCAACAGTCATGCCAATATTGACAATCAGCTGAAACACAATCATGGACAAAACACCAATAGCCAACAAAGAACCAAAGTTATCTTTTGCGGTTTGGGCAATATGCAGTAGACGGAAGCAAATTAAGCAGAAGACAAACAGTACTAACAAACAACCGACAAAACCAAATTCTTCCCCTACTGCGGAGAAAATAAAGTCTGTATGCTGTTCTGGTACAAAATTCAGTTGTGTCATGGGCCCCTTGAACAGACCCCATCCCCAGATTTCACCAGCACCAATAGCAATGCGAGATTGGATTAAGTGATATCCAGCACCGAGTGGATCGTGATCGGGATTCATGAATACAGTTAGTCGGTCTTTTTGATACTCTTTCAAAACATGGTTCCAGGCGAAGACTCCTAATTCGCCACCCAGTATATTGAGAGTCCACGCACCGATAGCACCCAAACCAAATCGACGCCAGGGAAGAGTTTGCCAGCCCACAATAGCCATTGCAACTGACCAAATTAATCCTAATGGGCCAAAAGATAGTTCTTTGAATAAAACTATCGGCTCTGTTAAAGGCCAAGAGATACTAAACAAAATGGCGGCAACCACCGGAGAAATCATCAGAATTAACCAGCCTGGGTTAGCATTTGCCCAGTAAAGCATTCCTAAGACGATCGCACCAAATACCAGTGATGTTGCTAAATCTGGCTGTAAAAATACTAGTCCCCAAGGTATAGCGGTGATTGCCAAAACGCGGAAAACACCTTCGAGACTAGAAGCAGTCCGCCTGTGTAGCAAAGCTGCTAATGTGATAATCATGCCGACTTTGGCAAATTCTGAGGGTTGCACATTAAAACCGGCGATACTAATCCACCGTTGCGCCCCTTTGGCGCTAGTACCAGCAATCATCACGGCAATTAAACTGAAGTTCGTCAGTGTGTATGTTACCCAGTGCCACTGCATCAAGAGTTCGTAACGGATGCGAGATAAAAATAGGGCTATAAGCACGCCGATACCCGCTACCATCCAGTGCCACCACCAGTCAGTTACTGGCTGCTTCAGTTCCGTACTGAGAATCATCAGGCCGCCAAAAATACTAACAGCAATCGGCAAACAAAAAAGTAGCCAATCTACATGCTGCCAGGGCTTAACCCAAGACTTCCAGCGAATTTTGGGGAGCGATCGTTTTAACAACATTGTGCCAGTTTAGACTTTAGCTTTAATTGTTGGGGATTGGGGTTTGGGAATTGGTCAATAATCAATATTTATTCTTCCCCAACTTCTCTAATCCCTAACACCCAATTTCTAGTATTCCCAAGCTATAGCCCAGGAAGTAGATAGAAATATAAAATTTATAATTATGTCAGAGCAGCAACTGATACTTTACCAGCAATGGTAAGAGCGATCGCTATTAATGCTTTTGCTGAAGCTGAATCTGGGTCGCCAACAACTATCGGTACACCGCTATCACCACCAACTCGCGTAGAAATCTCTAGCGGCACGCACCCCAAGAGTGGCACTCCCAATTCCGCAGCTGTTTTGGAGCCACCACCGGAACCAAAGATGTCATATTGCTTATCTGGTCGATCGGGGGGGATAAAATAGCTCATATTTTCCACGATCCCCAATACCGGAACATTCATTTGCTGGAACATCCGCAATCCCTTGCGAGAATCTAACAGAGCTACGTTTTGCGGTGTGGTGACAATTACTGCTCCTGCCATCGGCACTGCTTGTGTTAAAGTTAACTGAGCATCTCCGGTTCCCGGTGGCATATCTACAATCAAATAATCCAGTTCTCCCCACTGCACTTGATAGAGAAACTGGCGAATTACACCATTGAGCATAGGCCCCCGCCAAATTACTGGTTGATCTCGGTCAATCAAAAAGCCCATTGAAACTAATTTGACGCCGTGATTAAAAGCAGGTTCCAGGATTTCACCTGTTTCAGTAGAACGCACAGTAATTTGAGCATCAGACAAACCCAGCATGGTTGGGTCATTGGGCCCGTAAATATCAGCATCTAGCAAGCCGACTTTCGCCCCAGTTTGGGCTAGAGCCACTGCAACATTTACCGCCACGGTACTTTTACCAACGCCACCTTTACCGCTGGATACAGCAATGATATTTTTGACTCCAGAAATGCCAGTGCGGTCAGGTAAACTTTTTTGTTGCGGTGTTTCTGCCGTCACTTCTATGCTGACATCTGTCACGCCTGGGAGTTTTTTGACAGCTTTCTGACAGTCTTCGACAATAAATTCACGTAAAGGACAGGCAGGGGTGGTTAACACTAAAGTGAAACTAACCTTACCACCGTCAATTTTTACGTTGCGAATCATATTCAGTTCTACCAGACTTTTGCGGAGTTCTGGGTCTTCCACTGGTCGCAAAATTTCTAAGACAGAGCGGGAATCGAGGACATCGTACATAAAAATTCAAAATTCAAAAAGAATAAATACACTTGTGGGGAACATCTTAGCTATTAACTAGATGCCTTCTTAAGTAAGGTCAGCTTAGTGTTATCACTGTTACTGCCGTGATAAAACTTAGCAAATTGCATTATTACCTAATAGAATCTTAACTTTCTTTGGGCATTAGGCATTGGGAGTGCTGAGTGCTGTTAGCGGAAGCAGGGCGTTTAGCCCGTGCTGTTAGCGGAAAACTAAGGTTTAGCCCGTGCTGAGTTAGGAGTTAGGAGTTAAGAGTTAAGAGTTAGGAGTTTTGTTTATCTCCTTGTCCTCTTGTCCCCTCATCTCCCTGCCCCCTGCTCCTCTGCTCCCTTGCTTCTTCCCCAATCCTCACTACCTAAAAATCAAAACAACTGTCATTAAGGGATTTTTTATTACCAGATACCGCTGGTAATGCCGTCTTTTCTACTGCCTCGACTAAAGATCGTGCAACTCTGTCTGCATAAGGACGGGATAAAGACCAAATCAGGGGTGATAACCAACCCCGTAACGTTACAGAATAAGATAAACAAGTACCACAAACCGTTGACTCTACTTGGTAAGTTACTCGTTCCTCTATTCCAGGAATCGCCATCACTCGGATACTCAGCATCTCTCTGGGATTGACGCGTTCCACAAAAATTCTGATGGGAATCGGCGAAAAGCGTGTTACAGCTTGAAAAATTAATCCTGGTTTGGGTACTAATCCGTGGGGAACATTAGTACTCTTAAGTTGTGGATGCCAAGAAACATCTGTTAAGTCAACCACTTTTTGCCACAGTTCATCTACAGAAGCAGAACTAATCTCTCGATATGTCCACACCAGAGAAGCGCAAAACCGACGACGTTTGCGGTGGATGAATTTGGATAACCAACCTTGCATTTTCCTAATCCTCCTCCCTAGATACTTTCTGGGAAATCTGGTATGGTGTGCAACTACGAGCAATTGCTAAATTAAAACTTTCTCAAAAATGTCCTAAACATAGCAAGCCTCGATTCGATACAGACCTAAACAGCCGACATCAGCAATATGGCAAAAAAGTTTTGAGTAGACCAGTCAAATCTTTGATACTTCAAGCTGAAGACTAAAATTTAGTCTTTATACCAGAATATTCCAATTAAGAATTTCAAACAAAACTAATTCAATATACAAGCCTATACGCATTTGAGGGAAAATAACTCTAGTGATGGCCATCAATCGGATAAATGCTTAACCCAAGAAGAAAAAAGCGGGTTGGGCAAATAAAGCTAGATTGTTGGCGCTTGTTTCCCCCAAATTTTAAAATGAAAAATTTGTGGCTTTCTGGAAATTGTAATTTAGGTTCGGGAATCTATGTTGACCAACTCGCAAACACCAACTGTAGAAGCAGAATCATCAAAGTCTTTGCCAGCACCTGATGCCCAGACTAGGGTCAGTCGGTTTATGAAACAACTGCAAGACGAAATTACCGAATCATTAGCGAAACTAGATGGTGTGGCTAAATTTAATGAAGATAGTTGGGAACGCCCAGAAGGAGGGGGAGGGCGATCGCGCGTACTGCGAGATGGTGCAATATTTGAACAAGCCGGTGTAAACTTTTCTGAAGTTCAGGGTTCCCATTTGCCACCTTCAATTTTAACCCAACGCCCAGAAGCCGCAGGGCATGGCTTTTATGCCACAGGGACTTCAATGGTATTACATCCTCGCAATCCTTATGTGCCCACAGTTCATCTCAATTATCGTTACTTTGAAGCGGGGCCAGTGTGGTGGTTTGGTGGCGGTCTAGACTTGACACCTTATTACCCCTTTGCTGAAGATGCGGCACATTTACACAAAACATTAAAGCAAGCTTGCGACCAACACCACCCAGAGTATTACCCGGTGTTTAAGCGCTGGTGTGATGAATATTTCTATCTCAAGCATCGTGATGAGACACGGGGTGTCGGTGGTCTATTTTTTGATTACCAAGATGGCCAAGGTGCTTTATACCGCGGTCCAAATCCCAATGGGGAAGCTGCCATTTATAGCAACCAGGTAGGAACACCAGCAACCCGCAATTGGGAAGATTTGTTTGGCTTTGTACAAGGCTGTGGCAGAGCATTTTTACCAGCTTACGTACCAATTGTAGAACGGCGACATGGGATAGAGTATGGCGATCGCCAACGGAATTTTCAACTCTACCGCCGAGGACGGTATGTAGAATTTAACTTGGTTTATGACAGAGGTACTATTTTTGGTCTGCAAACCAATGGACGCACCGAATCAATTCTCATGTCCCTACCTCCTTTAGTGCGCTGGGAATATGGCTATCAACCGGAACCCAATTCCCCCGAAGCCGAGTTGTATAAAACCTTCCTTAAACCTCAAGATTGGATCAACTGGACACCACATTAATTGGGCATTGGGCATTGGTTATTAATTCTTTATCCCTCACTTCCTCATCTCCCCCACCTTTCTCATCTCCCTATGTCCCATGCCCCATGCCCTATTCCCAATGCCCTATTCTCCACTATTTTGGTGAGTTATAACTACTAAAGTTAAGCACTTAGCCGAAAAAGGTGACAAATTTAGCTATAGCTTGTTAATCTCAAGTGACAGCATTAGAAAATTCTGTCACCAGTTAATCTTAAAAGGAATGCCACGGGGAGGGCTTTAGTGATTCATATAGACCAAAAAACTTATACAACTCAAGACGGAAACACCGTTATCGTCTTGACACCATCAGGCCGTCTGGATATCACCACTGCTTGGCAATTTCGCCTGAAGTTACAAGAGTGTATTTCCAAACTCAGTCGCCATGTGGTTGTAAATCTGGCTCAGGTAAATTTTATTGATAGTTCTGGTCTTACATCTTTGGTAGCTGGAATGCGTGATGCTGATAAAGTCAAGGGCAGTTTCCGCATCTGTAATGTACATCCAGAAGCCAAACTCGTGTTTGAAGTGACGATGATGGATACTGTTTTTGAAATCTTTGAAACAGAAGAGGAAGCTTTAGAAGGTGTACCTCGCAGCATTGCTAGCTAAAAAACAGTTAGGAGTGAGGAGTGAGGAGTGAGGAGTGAGGAGTTAATTCAAAATTCATAACTCATAACTCCTAATTCATAACTTTATCTTATTAAATACTGATTTCGCTTGGTGTAGCGATAAGGCCCCATAATCGCTCCCCAGGTTGCTTTTCCAGTTGCGGGATCAATTCCTTTGTCGTAGCTGTGAAATTCTGTCGCTGTAGCTGCAAAACCTAAAGAAACATGGATGCTATTGCCAAGATAAGTAAAGCTACAACGAGTCTCTGGAAGTGGGGTAGCGGTAAACTTATAGCGATCGCCAGCTAGTTTCTCCTGAGTAACTGTTAGGATACAACCTGGTAGTAAATCTAATTGTTCGGATGTCAGTGTGTTTAATAGAGCAGGATTATCACCTGCGCCTTTTAATCCACCTGGATCTTGAGGCATATAATATTGAACTTCCACCGTTGCGTCAGAGTCGCTGCTTTGACGCAACCGGATAATTCGTTGGCGATAAGGTTGATCTAAGGTATTAACGTTAGCCTGTTCAGCAAATAAGGTGATGCTATCTTCTGGGAACAGATTAACTGGTCTTTGCCACAGACGGAGGTGGACATACCAAACTGGTTCTGCTATGGCTTGTTCCCGATTATCAAATTCACCAGCTAGGTACTCACCTAAAGCAATTAACTGTGGCGAGAAGTTCATAAGTACAATAAATAAATCATTAAGGATAATAATTTTCGGCTAGTTTTTTAGGAGAAAAGGTCTTATTTCCTGTAGTTACCAGCTTATAAAATACTTTTGATGTGTATATATTGTAAATGAAACCGTTACCCGCTAAAAGCTCAACTTGGCAAAGTAGCCTTTAAGCGAGAAAATAAAGATACGTCGCCCTTAACATTTCTTTTTTCTTTGTGAATAACGTCCGTACAGTCTCTGATACAAAGCGAACTTTCTACAATCTTCACACCCGTCCGATCAACACTATTTATCGTCGGGTAGTAGAAGAATTGATGGTGGAAATGCATCTGCTGTCAGTAAATATCGATTTTAGCTACAATCCAATTTATGCCTTGGGTGTCGTCACTACTTTTGATCGCTTCATGGAAGGCTATCAACCAGAACGGGATCAAGAATCAATTTTTAACGCCTTATGTCAGGCTATAGAAACAGATCCGCAACAATATCGACAAGATGCCCAGAGATTGCAAGCTGTAGCTAAAGGTTTGCCAGTTAAAGATTTAATTGGATGGCTGGGCCAAACTACTTACTTAGATAGAGATGCTGACTTGCAAGCAACCCTACAAGCGATCGCCAATAATCCTAACTTTAAATACAACCGTTTGTTCGCAATTGGTGTATTTTCGTTATTAGAACAGTCAGATCCCGAATTAGTCAAAGACGAAAAGCAACTCACTGAGGCGCTAAAAGCGATCGCTGCTGGCTTGCACCTCTCTGATGACAAACTCAACAAGGATTTGGAGTTATACCGTTCTAACCTAGACAAAATGGCGCAAGCGCTAGTAGTGATGGCAGATATCCTCTCAGCCGATCGCAAAAAACGCGAGCAACGTAAACAACAATCAACTACTCCAGTTGCTCCTCCAAGTTCCAACGAATAGTTAGAATTTGGCAGTGATGAGTTAGGAGTTATGAGTGAGGAATTGTTAATAACTCCTAACTCCTAACTCTTTGCTTTATACGCCCAATATTTTGTAGATTAAGCTGTTAATTATAGTCAGCGTAAATGCCCCAATAACAGCACTCCAAATCCCGTAACGCAAGCGAAAGCCCTCGACTAACCAAGCAGCAATACTAAAACAAACCACGGCAATCATAAATGTGAAAATGCCAGATAATAAGTCTAATGTGAGTAGATTTGGTACTGCAAAAATGAGGCTTAAAATTGGTCTGACTATTGCTGTTACGATACCAAGCACTGCGGCAGAAAGAAACGCTTTACCAGGAGTATCAATTTCAACTCCCAAAGGCAACTTACTAATTATCAACAAGCTGATAGCTGTTACGACCCAAACAATTAAAAGCGTTACGATGTTCATGCCACAACCCCTGATACTAATTAGTAGTTTGTAATTCGTAATTCAGACACACTGAAATACGCTTGATATAAGCGCTTTTCAATCTGTTAACCTATTTGGACATCCTTCCCCAATTTGGTATGAAATGTGGCTGGTAATTGGTGATAAATTGCTCAGTCTATAGGTGGAAAAATCTTTAAAGCTCAACCAATTATTTGTAAATTAGCAGTTTTTTTTAATCTAGCCGAGATTTATTCTAGATGTCTTTAGGTTTGGGAAAAGACTTGCAGGGGAGGTGATGAATGGGGGACAAGGGGACAAGGGAGAAGAAGGAGTGGGGAGCAGGGGAGCAGGGGAGAAATCAATTCAAAATTCAAAATTCAAACATTGTAGAACTTCTGCCTCCAGCCTCCTCTTTCCCAATGCCCAATGCCCCATGCCCCATGCCCAATTCCCCTTTCCCTATCTCATCTTTTAAGAGGAGGTTGGGTTTGTTTGGGTGCTACAGGCGCTTGAGGCGCTGGTGAGTTAGGAACTACGGGAGAAATACCAGGATTGATGCCTTGCCCAGCTGGAGGCTGAGTGATGCTAGGAAAGGGTACAGAATTAGGTGCTAAGGGGAATTTTGGGGTAATATTTCCTTCGGGATTGATTCCTGGTACTGCACCAGTTCCAGGATTGATTGGGAAAGAAGGGACAGCAGGCTGGTTAGGCGAGTTTATAGATGGTTGAGATGGGCCAGGAATAATTCCCAAAGAAACGCGATCGCCCCCTACTTGTCGTAGCAAATCTAATGTCTCAATCACATCATTGTAAGTTGCTGTGCGCGAAGCATTCAGCACAACAACAGCATTAGGGTTTGCTTGGAGATACTGTTTTAAACTCTGTCTCAAATCTTCCTGTTTTACAGGCTGTTTTTCTATGTAAGTATTGCCCACAGCATCGATGGTAACAATCACACTTCCACTTTGTGACGTTATTCCAGAGACTGTACTGGGGCTGGCTTTAGGCAAATCAACATTTATTGCCTGTTGCCGTGTAAATTGTAAAGCCGCTAATAAAAAAAATGTCAGGATACAAAAAACGACATCAATTAAAGGGATGATTTGAATTTGGACTTCTTCAATTGGAGTATGTAGATTAACTTTCATGTCTCATTCACAAACCTGGTTTGGGGGTTGAATTATTGACTATTAATTAGGTGTATTCGGGGGTTCAGGAGGTTCAGAAACTCTAGTCTTTCCTGGCTTGCGGGGTGGAGTGAAATTTTCTGGCACAATTGCTGATGTCCTATTGCTAAAGTCAGGAGGAGACTGGCGATAGAGCAATTCCATCTCATTCCCTGCCTTCCGAAAAACTTTGACTTGGTTGACTACAAAACTTTGAAATAGACGGTAAAATACCAAACTAATGATGGCAACTATTAGCCCACTTGCCGTACTAATTAAGGATTCACCAATACCAGTAGTCACCCCAGCGGTAGATTCAGTTCCCAAATCGCCAATCCGAATTGAGCGCAGAGAGTGGATTAAACCCAAAACTGTACCCAACAATCCTAGCAACGGCGCTAGAGCAATCACCGCTTCTAAAAGTTTTTCGCCCCTGCGCATCCCAGCTAATTCGTCTTCTGCTGTAGCCTCCAGTGCTAGTCGAAAAGTTTCCGCATCAGTTTTGGCAAAACGTAGAGGGGCGTAGAGAAAACGCCCGACAGGCTGATGGCTTGCAAGTCTAGCCATGTCCGCAGCTACTTCCCAATTATCCTGGGCAGCATCCAAGACGCGATCGACTATTTGCTTTTCCTGAGTCAAAATTCGCAACCAGAACCACATACGCTCGAAAATGACACTCAAAGCCAGAATCGACAAAATGAGCAAAGGCCACATAGCTGGCCCACCCTTGTAAAACAAATCTAAAATATCCACTGTTTAAACTTCCTCCCTCCACGACTAAAGCAAATGTGTTAAGGCATTTTAATTCTAGAGATTAATGCAAAATGAGGGACTTCCAAAATATAAATTTCTCGAAATCCTAAAAAAACAGTGCAAGGATGATGTATTTGACTGAGACTGCTGTACTAACTTGCTGCTGGGTAGGCAATCGAATGATAGACCGGTAATTTTTGGCATACTTTTGCTAGACTTCCTTGTAATACCAATTTGAAAAAAGAATGCAATACATAGATAAGACCTTACCCAACCCTCTACAAGGCTTTGGGGAGGGTGTACGTCAGTAAGTGTGGGCATCTGGTCGCAAACATTTTTTAAATTGATATAACCTGAAATTTGATTACAGGATATTTTCGCGTAAAGGAGAAAAATTTTGGCAGCAGTCCGAGTCCGCCAGCATGTTAATCCACTTGGTAAAAAGTATCAAACACCAGCAAGTCCCCAAGACTTGGAAGAAATTTATGCAAAGCCAAATCAACCACTACATTTAGATATTGGCTGCGCTAAGGGACTGTTTTTGTTGAATATGGCCAAGATAGAATCTAACTGGAATTTTCTCGGCTTGGAAATTCGAGAACCGCTGGTGGTGGAGGCGAATAAGTTACGTTCTGAATTAGGTTTAACAAACCTGCACTATTTATTTTGCAATGTGAATAACTCATTGCACTCACTTTTATCTTCCCTGCCTCCAGAAAGTTTACAACGCGTTACTATTCAATTTCCCGATCCTTGGTTTAAAACCCGCCACGCTAAACGTCGTGTAGTCCAACCAGAACTAGTGGCAGACTTAGCTAACTATCTTGCGGTTGGGGGGTTGGTATTTTTGCAATCAGATATGGAATTTGTGGCTGTGGAAATGCGCGATCGTTTTGCAGCTAATTCAGCTTTTCAGAAAGTTGGTACAGAAGAATGGTTGGCTGAAAACCCCTTACCAGTCTCCACAGAAAGGGAAATAGGTACGCAAAAAAAAGGTGAACCTATTTATCGGGCTTTGTTTGAAAGAGTGAAAACTACAGAATAGAGATGTTTATAATACCAACTCTATTCCCCAATTTTGAATTTGAAGTTTTATTGAGCAGCCTTATAAATATTTGTTAATATTACTTAAGTATTGCTTATTATCTTTTTATTAAACATTGCCCAAGATTAGAAAATTTTTTGGGACATAAATGTTTTATTAATGGCCACAACTCTGCGGTTGAAGTGATTGATAGAGATATAAACTTTATCAATAAATAGTTATAAGTAAAACTTTCAAGTTATTGTTTAGTGACATAAAAGGTTTATTTATGTCTACTTATAAATTTTCAAAACATAATTAAATCATTATTACTATACTTAAAATATATACAGATTAGGTAATTACAGTCCTTAGTGATTCCGCCTATATCTAGTTATATATTCAGAGGAAAATCACAATGGAAAGGAATAAAAAGAATTCAGATTTTCAATTGGACATTAGCAATCTGATTGATAATGCTGTTAGCAATGCACTAGTACGACGAAACCCAAATCAGGATTCAGAAGATGCTTTGCTAACTCTGTCTGATGAAGAAATGGCAAACGTTGCAGGTGGTTTTACAACGGTTACAACATTGAATCCAACCATTGCAGGTGGTATTAGTGTAAAACCGACTAATGATATTCTTGTGATAAAACCGATTATTTGTGGACTAATTGCACAAGACCAGAACTTGATCTCTTGATCTGAAAGCACAAGTCTTTGAAATGACCAATCAGTATTAAACTCTTGGACATTTAATTTGCTTATTTAGGTTGATGGAGAAGAGTCGACCCAAAATTAGCTGTCAATCTCCATCAGCTTAAAAATACAATTTACTATAGGTTCAATTTATGGAAGACATCGCTACTGAAAAGACTACACTTTGCCCTAGTGCAAGACCAGAATGGCAGAACAGTGTTGTTTTCGGCGTCATTGGTGGCACAGTCACAGAACCCCGCGTAGCTTATCTTAAGCACCCCCAACCTGTCACAGATGAACTAATAGCAAAGGCTAGTCCAGTAACACCCACTGAAATTTTTCGGACGGCTGCACCCTGTGCAACTAAGGGTTGTCAACATTTTGATGGTAAAGATTGTCGTCTGGCAATGCGAGTTGTAGAAAACTTGCCAAAGGTAGTAGAGGATTTACCACCTTGTTCCATACGCCGAGATTGCCAGTGGTGGCAACAAGAAGGTAAGCCAGCTTGTATGCGTTGTCCACAAGTTATTACAGATAACTACAATCCCTCTGAACTACTAGTTAAGGTGGCGACACCGACTGTTGGCTAAACAAAGCTACAAAGTTTATTTAAGTAATTTAAGAAGAATATCATGTCAATGAACATTCATCACAAATATCTCACAAGTCAAATTGAAATTACGAACTTGATTGAAGAAGCTGTTGTGAATGCATCTGCAAGATGAAAACAAGTTTTAAAACAAAACTCACTCTCAGAACTGTCTGAAGAAGAACAGAAAAACATTACGGGTAGTGGAGTAGCAACAGATGTGAGAGATGCGATAATTTTATTAGGCGGCTATCTACTGGGTTAGTACTGCTGGGCGTAATTTGTAATTTATATACCGCAGATATTTGATTACTTTGGAATGGATGGTTTATTTCCAAGTTGCGGTACTAGTTTTAATAATCCTTGCAAAAACAGGTTGTGGTAGTAACTTAACTACCACAATTTTCTCTACATCAAAATTGGTTGATAAATTTAAAAATTATGACATTTGTCTTAAACTATCATATATTGTCGATTATTTAATTGAACAGGAATTATGTAATCAGTTAGAACAACCACCGATTAAGGTAGAATTACTTACAGCTAAAAACTTTAATTTATTAGTTACTTTACCAGGCAATCGCAGAATTAGGTAATAGTGTAACGCCTTCTAGTTCTGGGATAAGTAGGCGGACTTGCCCTTCTCTTGTGTGGAGAAACAGTTGAGTGCCGGGACGCATATGGCGCTTGAGAGTAATCATTAGGTCGATGGAGCGCAGGATTGTTTCTTTGGTATTAGGAGCTGCGATCGCAATATAAATTCCTGGTTGAACATCAGTTCCTTGCCAGAATTTGCCGACTTTCGGGTTGATAAATTTAACTTGTTGAAGATAGTGTTGAAATTCATCTGTCGAAAGAGAATGCCCCAGAATTTTGTTGAACTGTTGTAGAGTTACTAATTGAGCTAATATATCTTGCGCCATAAATGTCTACATCTTTTGCTAATTTTGCAAAGTTAATAGATAAAAATTCGGGATTATCAGGAATAACTGCCGATTTCAGGTCATTAATCAAAATTTTGGAACCTTGAGTCTGTTCAGTGCTGTTTTGTTCAGAATTGCTGGGTTTTGGTACTGTGGATAATCCCATCTGTTTGAGCAGGCGCTTGATATGGCGATCGCTCACTTCAATCCCAAATTCTTTTGCTAGATGTTTCCCCAGCCAGTTAGCTGTCCATCGCCTGAAAGAATACCCATGATCGCGGGGACTACCTTTAATCAGTTCTTTCAAACGTTCTAAATACTCGTCATTTATTGCCTTCGGGCGGCCAATGGGGCAATCTTGCCATTGGTGCGCCATCCCTGTTCGGGCTATGTGCATCCAATGCCTTGCTGTTGCTGGACAACACCCCAAAATTTGACAAATTTCAGTTTGGGTTTTTCCCTCATCTGCCAACAACATGATTTCAATACGTTGTTGGTAAGATTCGGGTAAAGTTTTTTCCAAACTTGCTAACAGTAATTTCCGTTGAAATGATGTTAAATACTTGCTGTTAGTTACTTTTATGTATCTTGTTTCAATTTTACTTTGACAGTCCGACATACACGTATAATTAACTAGATTTGTGGACACACAAATGTTTTCTAAACGATGCAGAATTTTGCAATATCCTACTTCTAGAGATATTGCAAAAGCTAATTTTTTTGCAGATGTAATACTTATTACGATTTGTTTTTTATTTTATGCAAGAAATAATTGAGTTAAGTAATATGTTTGACAACAGTTTTTAAACATTCCTTTTGTAAGCCTATATTAGGCTACAAATCCAATTTGTGAATTCCGAAAATAGCCGTTAAATTTTAGTAAATTTTTTGTAAATATAAATTTCTTCTGGGCAGAGAAAAAAGTGATCGCAAAGTCGCCATTACCACGAATGAAAATTCGTTTGAGAGATCGCATACGTAAAGGCACAGTATATTTATTGTGCCCCAATAATGAACTGTATTCCCTATATATGAAAATTGCTGTAACCGCTTAAACTTCTAGTAAAGGAAGGGTAACGGTAAAGGTTGTACCAACTCCAACTTGGCTATTAACTACAATTTCGCCCCCGTGTGCATCAACACATTTTTTGGCGATCGCTAGCCCCAAGCCAGTACCAGGTATGTTTCCCACATTGTCCGCCCGTCGGAAAGGCTGAAACAATCGTTTTTGGTTTTCTTGAGGAATGCCAATTCCCCAATCTTGAACTCGGAAAATTACCGCTTTTTCCTGACCAATTAGTTCAAAGCGCACTATACCGCCCGGTAGTGAATACTTAATAGCATTGCTAAGTAAATTGCCCAAAATGTGCCGCAGTAGGCTTTCATCCCATAAAGCTTCATCTAATTGCCCAAAACTGGCGAACACTAAAGTCAGATGCTTATCATTTGCAATCAATCGCACTTCATCGACCATTTGGCGACAAAAGGCTTCTAAATCTAAGCAGATAACTTCAAAACCAAGCCTGCCAGAATCAGCTTTGCCGATGAATGTAACTTCATCCAATAGCTGCGCCATGTTTTTAATTGCCGAGCGAATCATTTGCAAATGATTTTGTTTTTTCTCTTTAGTTAATCTTTCATCCTGATTTTGTAGCAATCCAGCAGCCAAGAGAATAGTATTTAGCGGATTGCGGATGTCATGGGAGAGCATTGAGACAAATTCAGATTTGAACTGGTTGAGTTCATTGGCTTTTACGAGTTCCGCAGTTCGTTCTTCAACCCTAGTTTGTAACGTTTCATTGACAGTGCGTAATGATTCTAAAACCTGCTTGCGCTCGATCGCATAACGCAAAGAGCGAACCAACACATCTACATTTACCTGTCGCTTGACTAGATAATCTTGCGCCCCTTGCCGCACTGCTTCAATTGCTAGTTCTTCGTCATTAGTATTTGTTAAAACAACAATCGGTATACTTGGCGCTCGATCAATCAGAGGAGGTAGAGATGACAATCCTTGGCTATCAGGTAGAGTTAAATCTAATAAAATAACATCATAATTACATTGACTTAGTTCCTGAAGTGCTTCGCCCAATCGCATCACATGAACCAGAGTAAACTCTTGGGACTGGGCTTGCATCAGAAACTCTTGTAACAACCTAGCAGAAGCTAGGTTATCCTCAATTAACAAGATTTTTACTGAGTAGCTCACAACCATAATCTTCAGGTTTCACCCCCTATTGCTGCTCTATCTTGTCATTTGTCATTTGTCATTTGTCATTTGTCATTTGTCATTCTCCCCCTGCTCCCCTGCTTTCTGGTCACTGAGCGTAGCCGAAGTGCTGCTCCCTGCTCCCTGCTCCCTGCTCCCTGCCTCACTCCGATGGTAGCGTCACAGTAGAGAGCCAAAAATCTTCAATACTCTTGACGATTTGAAATAATTGGTTTAGGTTGCGAGATTTAGTGATATAGCAATTCACATGTAAATCGTAGCTGTGAAAAATGTCATCTTCATTTTTTGAGGTTGTTAGCACAACAACTGGAATACGCTTTAGTAGTGGGTCGGCTTTAATTTCCGCCAGCACTTCTCGACCATCTTTCTTAGGCAAATTCAAATCCAATAGAATCAGGTCAGGGCGTAGTGCATCAGCATATTCACCTTCTTGGCGTAAATAAGCCATAGCATCTATACCATCCCTGACCGTTACCACTTGGTAGGGCACTGAACTATTTTTCAACGCTTCTTGGATTAAGCGAATGTCAGCTTTATTGTCCTCGACCAAAAAGATGGTTTTGTGTCTTTCTCCCGTTTCTACGCTCAAGTTCGCGTCCTCCAACTGGAATCGTAAAGTAGAAGGTTGCGCCTTCACCTAGTTCTGACTCTACCCAGATCCGCCCCCGGTGACATTCGACAATCTTCTTACAGATGGCTAAACCCATACCTGTACCAGTATATTCATCGCGCGTATGTAAGCGCTGAAAAATTACGAAAATGCGATCGCTAAATTTTGGGTCAATGCCAATACCATTATCCTGAACTGAGAATAGCCATGCATCTTCTATCCTTTCTGCTCCCACATGGATTTGTGGGGGCCGATCGCTATGAAACTTGATGGCGTTACCGATGAGGTTTTGGAATAGCTGCATCAGTTGGGTGCTGTCAGCCATAACTACGGGTAAGGGATCGTGGGTGATAGTAGCGCCAGTTTCATTAATGCGTTGACGCAAATTGCCCAACGCCCGACTTAAAGCTTTCTCTACCTCGGTCATTTGAAATGCGATCGCTTGCATATCCACTTTCGAGTATGCCAGCACGTCATCAATCAACGTCTGCATCAGGCTAACTCCCTGCACAGCGTAACTAATAAACTCCTGAGCATCTTCGTCAAGTTCTTCGCTATACCGCATCTCTAACAGTTGCACGTAATTCACAACTTGATTGAGTGGTTCTTGCAAGTCATGAGAGGCGACGTAAGCAAACTTTTTCAGTTCGGCGTTAGAACGTTCTAAATCCTGGGCTAACTGGGCTAGTTCATCGGCTTGACGCAGCACAATATTAACAATTGCTTTCCGCAATTCTAATGCTGCTTTTACTTCTACATCTTTCCAAGGTAAAGATGTTAAGCGAACCGTCTCTTTCCACAGTTCAAATGATTTGCGCGGACACAGACGGACATTTCCTTCTGACTGGTTAACTTCAAACGCCTTATTAGGATCGCCACCCCAATTTACAGTTTGAATTACTTCTGGTCGGAACCACAAAACATAATTTCGCTTGGCGATGGGAATAGCTAATAAACCACTGGCAACATTTTTAAAACTTTCGGCATCTGGATAAATCTGTGGCAAAGAATCTGTATAGAAAACTTCTTCTTCAACATTATTTTTTAGCCATTGGACTAAAAAATTCAGGTCTTCTTCTCTAGGTGTTTCACCAACTACCGTACAATTTCCCCCAAAACAAACGGCTGCACCTTGAGCGCTGGCCAAATCTAAAAGATGTTGAGGGTTTTTAACTAAACCATCAATGAAGTTTTCTTCTTGAGACATGTATTCAATCAAGATTGATTGAAGGTGTGTGAGATTTATCCGGTGATAGTAGTCTTCTGTCTCTTCTCTAGCTGAGATTTCTGCAAATATGACTCGTCCCAAAAATTCACAAGCTTTTCGCAATTCATAGGAAACATGTTTAGGAGATTGATGGTGGCAAGCAATTAATCCCCAGAGTTTTTGATCTTTAATTAAAGAGATAGTAAGCGAAGCACCAACACCCATATTATGCAAGTACTCTGTATGACAGGAAGCAGCACTTCTGAGAATAGAGTTGGTTAAATTAATCGGGCGATCGCTAATTGGATTATTGACAGGAAAAAGCTTGACTGGCTGGGAATAAGCATCCGGGATAATTCTGATCGAATTAGCAGCAAATAACTTTCTCGCTGGTTTGGGAATATCTGACTCTGGATAATGCAGCCCTAAATATGGTTCTAAGCTTTCTAGTTTTTCTTCAGCGACAACGGAACCATGCCCATCATCATCGAATTTATATAACATTACCCTGTCAAATTCCGTTATTTTCCGAACTTCTTGAACAATAACTTGACAAAAGTCCCGGAGATTTGCTGTTTTTTCTAGTTGGTTGATAGATGCTCTAGCTAGATGATAAAAGCTTAAAAATGGGATATTTTCTTGAGTAAGAGCAGGTTCTAACTCCAAGATTAAAAATCCTTCTGTATTGCGATGAAATACTGCATCAAATACTACGTATTCATCACCTTTTTTTCGCACCCAAACTTTGGTGGGATTAATAAAATCAAGATTTTCCCCGGATAGCCCTGTTTTAATTCTCTCTATTTGAAAGGGATCTAGTAAATCTTCTAGTTGTTTATGTAACATATTTTCGGTAGCAATTCCGAAAATCTTTAGCGTATTAGTGCTAACTTGTAATATTTTTAGCTCAGGCTCCTCCAAGACTAACAGGACACCATGAGGCTGAATTTGGCTAGAAATATGAATCGGAGCCTCTTTCAAGCTAATTAAATTAATACCTGGCAATTGTAAGTTCATTTCCATGACGATCCTCCTGTGTTGTCCGGGAGCATCAAAACTAGAGTATCTATAATAATGCAGAATGATGAATGTAAAAATTTTATAATTTTCCATTCATCATTTTTACTTAGTATCTAATTTCCCATGCCCTAGTGTTGCGTTTTGCAGCCTTAGTTTTATCTGCTTGTGCTTTGAAAAGTCTAACAGTGACTAAAGTTACATAGCGATAAGAAATATGAAAACCATGTGATTAAACAATTCTGTATATGTATAGCTATGTTAAGTTGAGAAATAAGTTAGGAGTTAGGAGTTTGGAGTTATTATTTCAATACCCCATGCCCTTCAATCAAATCCAAGAGTTGAACCACATTCGCAGCTTGTAACCGTTAGGAGAAAGGGGTAAACCCAAATAAATGGGCATCCAGAAAATAAAAGCAGCCAGAATGATAAAAGTAATGGTGACACCTAGCGCCCGGAGTTGTTGATAATAACTGCAAAGACACCGATCGACAAACCAAGCGATCGCTAAAAATACAAACACCACTGCACACATATAGTGGTAAATAAAAACACATCTTGTCACTTTCACCCAAGGTAATAAGTTCGCAGCATAATTTATAACTAAATACAAAGCAATCCAAGTATCAACACTCAAGGTTGCAGGCATAGAAAAATGCTTTTCTTTCACCCAAGGAATTACCGCTTGTGACACCAGCATTCCTACTAAAAACAACATAGCAGCAACACCAAACCACCACAAAAATGGATTGCCCATTGCATGGACATCATAAATAACTTGTCCAGCACCAGCAGGTAAAGGCGGCCCCATCACAGGTAAGGGTTCGCTGATACTTTCAGCCGTTTGATAATAATATGCCATTGGTCGAGTCATCAAAGGCCATTTATACCAAGCAGCACAGTAAGGATGCACATTAGGACTATTACCACCTAGATGTAAATGAAACTTCAAAATTTGCTGATGTACTGCAATAAATCCATAAGTTTTATCTAGTTGAAGGTGAGGAATCCAGATGATGCTATAGATAAAAGCTGGGATAATTCCTAGATAAAACAGCATCTGAAAAATATTTAGCTGAGTTAAATTTTGTAGTGGTGTCTGAGATGATATAGATAAGGGGGATGAGGGAGAATAAGTAGAAACTCCTGCCTCTTGACTCCTGCCTTCTACCTGCTGACTCCTAACTCCTAACTCCTGCCTCCTACCTTCTGCCTCCTGCCTTCTGCCTCCTGCCTCCTGTTCTAATGAGGGGGATTTAAAAAAGAATTTGGAGTTAGAGAAAGAATGTATCAAATGAATTATCCAAGCTGCTATCCAAATGAGATAAGCACCTGATAGGAACCATAAACCATTCCACTTAGTACCGACTGAGGCACCAAAACCAATGCCAGCTAAAACTAACCAAAAAGAACGTCGCCGATTTTGGTTATCTAATGCCAATAATAAAAACCAGTGCCCTAACAAACCAAAAATGACGATATAAATATTACTTAGAGCATACCGAGACTCAACTAGAAAAATACCATCACAAGCTGTGAATAATCCTGCAAGTATTGCAAAGGTACGACGATAACTTAACTGATAAGCGATCGCAGCCACAACTACAGGAATAAAAGAGCCAGTAAGGGCATTGAACCAACGATAAGTCCAAGGCGATCGCAATGAACCTGTCAGTCCATTTACTGAATCGTGCCAAAAAGGAGTGTGGCTGCCAATCCAAATGCCGATGCCAATCATATATTGACTCAGCGGCGGATGAGCATTAAAAAATGGTGTATGCGTGAGATAGTTATTACCGAATTTGGCAAAGTAAACTTCATCAAATACCAGAGTGTTGAATCGCCCCAATCCCCAAAACCTCAAGGCGAGTGAGAAAAGAAATACACTCGCCATCCCAATTCGGAACCACTTTTTAGTCATTTGTCATTTGTCATTTGTCATTGGGCATTGATCAATAACCAATAAATAGTTCTTCTTCCCCTTGTCTCCCCCTGCTCCCTACTCCCCCTCCACTCTTCAGGTGCATCTAATTGAAACAGGAGTAGTTCAATATTGTAATACTTGTTTGTTTGCCCTATTGGTTTCATACCCAATTGTTCTGTTACACGGATTGAAGCATGATTTTCTGGCTTCACTACGGCATAAATCAGTGGCAAGTTTAGGACACTAAATCCGTAGTTGAGCATAGCTCGTCCTGCTTCTGTTGCATACCCTTTACCCCAAGAAGCTCGCCGCAATTCCCAGCCTACCTCATAATCTTGAGTGGGTAAACCATCTTTGTCGGGCAATTGTTTAAGAAGGATAGTTCCCACAATTGTTGTACTTTCCTTTTCAACAATTGCCCAAGCTCCAGTACCATTGTTGCGTTGATGCATTCGCTCGATACCTTCAATCAAGCGCTGACGCTGTGACTCAACACTTGCGGGGCGAGAAGATTTACCAAGAAAGTGCGTAACTTCAGGATCACTGTAAATTGCAAACGCTTGTTCGGCATCGCTTTCGGATATCCAACTGCGAATGAGCAAGCGTTCAGTTTCCAAAAGATTTGTCATCTTGCTTTTGGCTAAAATAAATTGCCATTCTGCAAAATACTAAGATACTTATGGTTGAGCAGTCAAAAGTTTTGTAGACAATTACACAAACAAAATATAGCGATCGCTATGCTATGGGCAATTATTCAGAAGTTTAATTACCCTTAGTTATGCGATGCCTACGGCGGTAAACTACGCAAATTCTGAATTTTTCCGCGATGAGCAACTTTTCGGCTGCCAAATCCGCGTGAAGATCCTTATTTTCCCCACTTTAGATGAAAGGGATGGTCTGTAACAGTCCAGCTATCTTTAAATTAGGGCATTCTTCAAGTTTTCGTGGTAACGGTTTCTAGCTGGCATAAATTACTCGAATTACGAATTACTACTCTCGACTTTTGCCACTTCCAGCATTGTCTTTAAAACCGAATCCGAATTCAGACTAATCGAGTCAATTCCTTGTTCAACCAAAAACTGAGCAAATTCTGGATAGTCGCTGGGTGCTTGTCCACAAATGCCGATTTTGCGATCGCATTTTTTCGCTGTTTCTATGACCATTTTTACCATTCGCTTAACAGCTGGACTGCGTTCATCAAACAATCGCGCTACTAACGCCGAATCCCTGTCTATCCCTAATGTCAATTGAGTTAGATCGTTAGAACCAATCGAGAAGCCATCAAATACCTCAGCAAATTCCTCAGCCAGAATCACATTACTGGGCAACTCACACATCACATAAACCTGCAAGTCGTTAACACCTTGCTTTAAACCATTTTTTGCCATCTCTGCTAAAACCAAACGCCCTTCATCAGGAGTGCGACAAAAGGGAATCATGGGGATGACATTTGTCAAACCCATTTCTTCCCGTACCCTTTTGAGGGCATGACATTCTAAGGCAAAAGCTTCTCTGTAGCCTTCATCGTAGTAACGCGCCGCCCCTCGCCAACCTAACATTGGGTTTTCTTCATGGGGTTCAAACTGTCGTCCACCTAATAAATTGGCATATTCATTACTTTTGAAATCTGAGGTTCGGACTATCACTGATTTGGGATAAAATGCTGCGGCAATTCTACCAATGCCTTGAGCTAATTTATCTACAAAATATTGGGGTTTATCGCCGTAAAGTGCGGTAATATCAGCAATTTTAGCTTTGGCAAATTCATCTTTTAACGAATCATAGTGAATCAAGGCCATTGGATGAATTTGAATTTGGTTAGCAATGATAAATTCTGTCCGCGCTAAACCTACGCCATCGTTGGGAATTGCCGATAAACTCAATGCTTCTTGGGGATTACCCACATTCATTAAAATTTTAGTGCGGGTGCGGGGTAAGTTCTCTAAAGGAACTTCTTTAACTTCAAAAGGTAATAAGCCTGGATAAACTTTTCCTTCTTCCCCTTCAGCGCAAGAAATTGTTACCTCTTGACCAGGTTTCAAGATGTCTGTAGCATTGCCACATCCCACGATCGCAGGCACACCCAATTCTCGCGCAATTATTGCTGCATGACACGTGCGACCTCCAGAATTGGTGACAATTGCACTAGCACGTTTCATAATTGGTTCCCAATCGGGATCGGTTCTCTCTGTCACCAAAACTTCCCCGACTTGGAACTGTTCTAGTTTCTGAACATCCAAAATTAGGCGTGCTTTTCCCTGACTAATTGCTTCCCCAATTGCACTTCCCGTAACCAGGGGAATTAAGGATTGGAAAGATTTTTCCCCATTCCCGATTCCCGATTCTTTATTCCCCAATACCAACCGATAACTCCACAACACATTTCCCGTCTTCTGTGACTGGACGGTTTCGGGGCGCGCTTGCACAATAAAAAGTTGGTTCGTAATCCCATCTTTTGCCCACTCGATATCCATTGGGGTGAAAATGCCGTGGACTTGGGAATAATGGTCTTCAATTAAACATGCCCAACTTGCTAGTTGTAAAATCTCTTCATCACTCAGAGCAAATTTACCTCTTTCGCTGGGTGAAACCGAAACATTTTTCGTAAATTTAGAGCCGTCATCATAAATCATTTTCAGTTCTTTACTACCCAATTTTTTATCGATAATTGGGCGGAAACCAGCTTTTAAAGTTGGTTTAAAAACATAATATTCATCGGGATTAACAGACCCCTGGACAACATTTTCACCTAAACCGTAGGCGGCTGTAATTAGTGCCGCATCCTTAAAGCCTGTTTCTGTATCAATGGAGAACATTACCCCAGAGGTTGCTAAGTCAGAACGCACCATTTTTTGCACACCCACAGCCAGAGCAATGCTAAAGTGGTCAAATCCTTTGGCGTGGCGATAAGAAATAGCGCGATCGGTAAATAGAGAAGCAAAGCATTTATGACAAGCTGCTAAAACTCCTTCGACACCTACAACGTTGAGGTAAGTTTCCTGCTGTCCAGCAAAACTAGCATCGGGAAGGTCTTCAGCAGTGGCGCTGGAACGGACTGCCACATCTGTGTCTGCATGGTATCGTTCGCAGAGACTATGGTATGCTGTGGCGATCGCCTCACGCAATTCTACAGGAAATGGTGTGTGGATTAATAGCGATCGCGCTTTTTTGCCGCGTTCTCGTAAATTTTTGACATCTTCAACATTTAAATCAGCAAAGAGTTTGCGTAGCTTTGCTTCTAACCCCGCAGATTGAATGAAATGACGATAAGCGTAAGCAGTAGTGGCGAATCCTGTGGGAACGTTAATGCCTTTGGGTGTTAGCTGTTGAATCATTTCCCCTAGTGAGGCATTTTTACCGCCAACTACTGGGATATCAGCAATCCCAATTTCATCAAACCACAAGATGAGCGATCGCTCTTGGGCAGATAGAGACAAAGTGCTTTTAGATACTGTAGCCATAAATATTACCTTTTAAGTTTATACTCAATTTGTAAGTGCATGAACTGCTACTATATTTATTTTTCCCATATTCAACTTGAGATTTTTGATTCTGTCGCGTAGTTTGATATTTGGCGATAAAATCCAAAACTATAAGCAATAAAAATTAACAATTATTCAGTTTAATAACTCGATCGAAATACCGGATGTAATAAATTATGGCGCAGCTAGAACGACTCCTGAAAATGGCAGAAGATGAACTAACTGAATACAGTACTGATGCCCGTAAAATAGAAAAGCTACGCCGTAAAATAGGTTTAACAGTATCCGTAACAGAACAGCAGCAAGTAAAAGAGGCATTACTTGCTACGATGAAATCTAATATAATTACCCAAGTTGTAGAAGAACAAAGACAAGCAGTAGCCTTACCATTTTGGGGAATTGCTGGATTGGGTTTGTTACTAGGAATTTCTTTAAATCAACCCATAGGCTTGTTAGCGTCTGTAGTTGGAACTGTATCAGATTCCTGATTTTCACCTAACTACTCTAGAATGCGAGTTAGCAATTCAGCTTGCAACAATACTCACATCCTGCCCTTGTTGTGCAGCTTTTTTGCAAAGTTGTGCCTCGAGTTCTGGGCTAAGAGAAATGACGATAGACATAGACTCGGTTTTGCTGCTAGCAAGCCTCTGCGCGTCATTCTAGCAAACTGTAATAAATTAAGCATAAGGTTGAAGTAAGTGGCATCAGACCCACATATTTGCGTTAATTAAATATGCCGATAATGGATAGCCTTAGAAAAATAAATAATCTAAAAGTATTTATATGCTGAAACTTTAATGTTCCCGTTGGGTCGGCTTACAGTATTTAGATACATTTATCTTCAGATATTTTTACTCTGCTATCTAAATTATTTAATTAGGTTTAATAGGAAATAATTGACTTGACTCACAATTTGTATCTTGACTATTTTGGGATATTGTCGATAAACAAATCAAATTACCATAATTAACAAAGCCATTTTTAAAGCGAATTTTCCCTAAAGCTCCAGTCGCAATAAAATCTGTACTCAACTGAGCGTTTATCTTTATACGAATTTTGTTAACTGCCGCATCATTAGATGGAGGGGGCAAGTCAGATTTTTTTATTGCTTCAAATAAAGCCATAGTTGCATTATAACCCATTAATGTGAACCAATTAACATTATCCGTCTTTCAAGCAGCTTGATTTAACTTTAGGATGTACATAAGCAAACGTTCCAAAGATATCTGTAGAGGTTGAAGAAGCAGACACAACTGGTAGTTTGTTGTCGTTATAGATATTTCCTAGTTTAAATGTCAAATCACTAATTTTATGACCAATCAAACCTACTATTCTTATATCTTGATTGATTTTTGATATATTAATAGTTGGTTTAATTAAGAAATTAGCTAGACTATCATCTACAAGATTTCGATCATCTACAAGTACAATTTTTATAGGAAATTTTTGAGATAAGCCGTTATTTTGAACATTCTTATTAATCTCTTGCTGGGCTAGAGCAACACCACGTAGAACTCCTAACCCATAATTATCTTGTTGACTTATAGGTGCAGCAAGTGCAATAGTGTAAGCTTGGTCTTGATGAATAATATTGGCATTATTTAAGTAGATTAATGTCTCAGGTGAATTACTGTAAAAACTTCTTGCTTCTTTTAGTGGTGCAATTCCAGAGTTATAGCCATTATTAAGAATGCGATTTATTCCCTCTTTTTTTGCCGTTGTAAATTTGGCTCGTTGTTCTTGTGGAATGTCACTACCTTCCTTTTCTGCTAAAAGCCTTTCTCCTGCGCTCATCTTATTTTTAAGATAATCATTACTGTTATCAGTCTTTATTTGAGGAGTTTGAGATTGACTTGGTGTTGGGTTAGAATTACTTGTATTTGTTTGCGATGTTTGCCAATGCAAATACGATATCAATATAATAATGCCAGCAATTCCACCAAGGATAGAAATGATATTGATGAAATTATTTTTTATGAATGTAGTTATATTTCTAACTTGCGGATCAGGCGGATCAATATGTCTAATTAGACTTCTACTACAATTAAGTTTTTCAGCAAAATAGTTTAAAAGAGCTTTATTTACTTTGTTATGAGAAAAAATAGGAAGTAGTACCTGACAACAAAGTTGGCAAAGAGCTTGTTCGTCACCTATACTAATTAGATGGTGAATAAGCATTCTAGAAAAAGTTATATCAGAATTGTCCAGAAAGTTAAGTTCAGCAGGGTTGATTCCAATTCTTCTACATAAACTTACTCGCTCTTGTTTTCTTGATTGTTGACTATCAGTTAATAATTGTGCTAATCTTTCTTGATCTGAGGAGTCTAAAAGATTTTGATACATAAAGATTAAAACATAACTTTTTATTTTATATACAATTCATTTTTGACTTAATACTTTCTAAATCAGCCAAATACCTACTTCTTTGAAAAACACCTTCAAGTACCTTACAAATTTTACAAAGAGCTTCTTGGTTATCTATACCGTGTAAATAGTCAATAAGCGTTGTAGAAAAAGCACTATCTGAACCATGAGCAATAAAGTTTAATCCAGTAGGGTCGATTCCGATTTTTATACATAGTGCTTTTCGTTCAGAAGATTCTGCTTGTCCACTGCGGATTAAAATATTTATAAGTAGTTTTTTGTCAGAATCATTTAGTTCTTGATTTGACTTAAACAATGATTTATCCGAGATTATTTTTTTCTTTAGAGTTGGGGTCAATTGCTCTGGAATCCCTGCTAACTGAATTGCCTTGCAGCCAATTTCGTGGGCAAATTCAACAGAGCGTCCTGCTCCTATAGCATTGTAAAAACCCACAGCAAATTCAATTGCTGCTCTATCTCCAATTGCCTTGTTCATGCCAATCACATAGTTAATATGTTGAGAGATCGCATCTGCCTGTACTTGAGAATAGCAACCGTTAAGGACAATACATTTAACTTCATCAGCAAACGAAGAAAACAGTCCTGCTAGGGCATCTCCATCAACTAGCTTTGCTTGCCCAGTTTCATTTTCAAATGCCAAACCAGCATCTCCCGTTCCATGCCCTAAAAAATGAACGTACTGTGGTTTTATATCCAACATTGCCTGTATGATGTCCCTTGGCTGCACTGCCCACTTCTGCTTTAAGACAAACTGATCGCGGTGTTTGGCTCTTTGCAATGCAGCATCGATTTCACGCACCTCCTCTTCTAAACGCAACCGTGATGTATTTTTAGGATTTGCCGCCAAAATTAAGATTCTTGTTACCATTTATTAAAGTTTGATAATATAAATTTATAAATTTTTCTTCTTCAATTGACACAGTATTATCGTTAGGGTAGTACATCTGTAGTAGGTGTTGGCAAACCTAAATTTACCCAAACCTTAAATAAAAAATAAAATCGTTTTATTTTTACTAGATTCTTACACTCTTTGATCTAAAGGTGCGGAAGTATTTGGTTAGATTATTTACAAAGGTTAGTTAATTTTAACTTTTGCCGTAAGGATTAAGGCAAGATGATTGAGTTTTGATATCAGTTTTTTGTAGTTGATTGCCGTAGTAGGACAGTAGTTAAATTATTTCCCAGTTTTCCCATTACCGCTTTATTTCAATAGGTATTGCAGTAACTTCTCAATAACTCGCTAGTAATCCTTAACTCGGTTTTCTATTCGTCTGCTATTCATACTCAGTAAGTGTACTTACCCCTAATCCTAGCAGAAATGGGCAGATGAAATTACGCTACTATGGCTAAAATCTGTCAGATATTCTTCTTAAACACTAAACTGGGGCAAATTCAAGCTGTAATAAATCCAGCGTCCTTCCTGACGGGAGTTAACTAAGTTAGCTTCTTTGAGGGTTTTCAGGTGAAAAGATAATTTTGACTCACTTACCCCCAAAATCTCGCACAAATCACACACAGAATTATCGCTGTTGTAGCAATTCTAACGCTTTTATCCTAAGTGGATATGAAAGGGCATGAAAGCCCGTAGCAATTAAATGAGGAATAGTGGTAGCGGAGGTTTGTATGAATTAGATTTTGATAATCAAGGCAGAATTCTTTTTACATCAGAATAAGCAAGTATTTTTTCATCTACACTCACCAAAGAAACATCATACATTCTTGCTGTTGAAACGATAATTCTATCGGCTGGATCTTTATGAAAATTACCTGGAAGTGAGTAGGAATCAATGGCAATTTGGGGAGTGATTGATAAAAGAAGTACTCCCTCTTGTGCCAAAGCAATATTAAACCATTCTTGAATCGAACAGGGAAGAATTAACTTATTTTGGGTAACAAGTCTGCTAATTTCTAACAAACTTATGGAACAAACACCTAAACCATGAGGTCTTTCGTTATTTATTGCCTCATGGTGGCGAGAGGTCAACTTTAAATCATTGTGATTCCACCAAACCCAAATATGAGTATCAAGAATGATCACAAATTGTTCACTTCATAATTTTGATTCATTTCCCAATCATCAGGAGAAATAACGGGTTTATTCGGATCTGCCAAATAAGCGTAGGGTTGCATTTCTCCAAGAGGATTAACGGCAAATTTGCTTTTATTTTCCGAAGAATAGCTAACTTGCCCCAACTTTTCTTGGATACTTTCACTCAAAATAGAAGAAGCTAGTTCTTCAACAGATATTTCTTTGAAAGCAGCAGCTTTAATTAGAGATTCTTGAGTTTCTTGACTGATGTAAATATTAGTACCAATCATGTTCACTCTTTCTACTTTTTTACATGATATCAAACATCATCAGCAAAAATTTTAGTTATGTGATGTTGGGTTTCCTGACTCTACTCAACTAACGAGATCGGCGATCGCTTCTGAAGCAGGGACTACAGCTTCAGGTTGATAGCGGATGCCAGCTTGCTTGAAGCGATGTAAAGCTTCACCCAAGCGATCGCAGTCTGCAATCAAACTGATCCTGACATAACCCTCACCTGCAACCCCAAAGGCATTACCGGGAGTAACCACAACGCCTGTTTGTTGCAACACGTTCAGGGCAAAATCTGTGGAACCAACGCCAACGGGACACTTCACCCAAAGATACATCGTCGCTTTGGTTTTGGGGATATCCCAACCCAACTCTCCTAACCCGTGAATCAGGAAATCGCGGCGGGTACGGTAGCGTTGTTGTACCTCGTGCAAATACACATCTGGCAGTTGCAAAGCTGTTTCGGCTGCTGTTTGTAATGCGGCAAAAATGCCGTAATCCAAGTTAGTTTTCAGCGTCCGCAAACCTTGAATTACATGGCGGTTGCCCACCACAAAGCCGACGCGCCAACCAGCCATATTGTATGTTTTAGATAAAGTGTGAAATTCCACACCAATATCTTTCGCACCGGGAATTTCTAACAAGCTAGTAGGTTGATAACCATCAAAAGCTAACTCGGCGTAACATAAATCATGCACCAGCAAAATTTCATATTTGCGGGCGAAGGCAACGATTTCTTCAAAAAATTCGCGGGGGGCGGTGGCGGCGGTGGGATTGCTGGGATAGTTAAAATAGAGAATTTTCGCCTGTCTGGCAACTTCGTCAGGAATGGCAGCTAAATCAATTAACCAGTCATTTTCGGGTTTGAGAATCAAACTGTGGATTTTGCCGCCAGCGATCGCCGGGCCGCGAAAATGTGCCGGATAAGCTGGGGAAGGAACGAGAACTAAATCACCAGGGTTAATGTAGGCGATCGCTAAATGAGTTAATCCTTCTTTAGAACCAAGTAGTGGCAAGGCTTCGCTATCAGGATCGAGAACCACATCATAACGGCGACGATACCAGTTAGTGATGGCACGCCGGAAACTAGCTGTGCCCTCAAAAGGAGGATAACCGTGATTGGCGGGATCTTTTAAAGCAGCGATCGCTGCTTCGACTACTGGTGCTGGCGTTGCACCATCGGGGTTTCCCATACCCAAGTCAATTAAATCTAACCCTTGTTCCCGTGCTTTAGCTTTCAGTTCATCTAAACGGGCAAATACATAAGGTGGTAGTTTTTGTATGCGTTCTGCTGGGACAATCCAATTTAAACTCATAAAACCTCGTCACTCATTCCCTTGGGCGAAACTCGATTTGTAGTATCTCTACTATCTATAGGTGCAGTGGTAGAAACCATTGCCGCCATCAACTGTTCTGGCGCGACTTTAAACGGTAGTCGATGGATGTCAGAATTAGGAACTAGAGCCATTTCGGCGGCTGTTTGCAATTCACCTAATGTAATATTGCCCAATCCCAAATCACTTAATTTCTGGGGTAGTCCAATTTCTGTGTAGAACTTTAACAACTGTTGTCGTGCCGTTGCTGCTAGTTGATTGCCTTGTAGCATTTCTTCTAAACGCAGTTGCACCAAAATCCCAAAAGCAACTTTTTCGCCATGAATACTGCCATGTCCAGAAATATGAGTTAAACCGTTATGCACGGCATGGGCGGCAACTGTGCGACACTGCGCTCCTCCAAGTCCTCCAACTACCCCGGCAAGTAACACACTGGCATCTACCACTTCTCGCCAAACCTCACTACCTGGTTCTTCAAGGGCGGCGGCTGACTTTTGCAACAAGATATCTCGCAAAACTCGTGCTTGTTGCACCGCAGCAATAATTAAAGTGTCTTGCAAGTGTCCACTGCTAACCGAGGCTTCGTACCATTTAGCGATCGCATCACCAATTCCAGCTACTAAGGTACGTTGCGGTGCAGTTTTAATCAAGTCATAATCGAGTATCAATAAGTCAGGACAACGAGATAGCCCCACATCGTAGAGAAAAGCCCCATCTTCCGAATAAACATTTGACAAGGCACTCCAGGCTGCACAAGTAGCCCCGGAAGTCGGAATTGTCACTACTGGTAGATGTAACTGTTGTGCGACTAATTTCGCTGTATCTAGGGCTTTGCCCCCACCAACACCGATAATTACATCAGCTTTATGTTCTTTTACCTTTTTCTGTAAAGATTTTAGGCTAGCTTCGCAGCAATCTGCACCATAAGAAGCTTGGACAGTATGTAACTGCTGCGCTTCTAAAACTGGTTGTAAATTTTGTTGGCTGATGGCGAGAGTAGACTTACCTGCCACAATTAACGGACGACTTCCCAAACAGGCAATTTCTGTTGCGGCTGTTTGCAACACCCCAGAACCGCGGATTACTTTTGCGGGGGAAACTGTGAGCGTAAATAATGAACTAGAGGTTTGAGTAGACAAAGAAGGTTGAGTAGAAAAATTATTGGGCATATAATCTCGTTTACCAAAACCTTGATATTTCTTAATAATATAGACTAGTGATCGAGGATACTTGTTGCCAAGCTGGTTTTTGGATAGCTCCAACCTTCCACCCAGATCATCTGGATTTGAGCCAAGCAATTCAATAGACAAGTCCTGTTGCCGACCGATTGAGTAGTTTGACGACATTGCTTGAATCTATAAATGCCCATTGGCCTGAAATTCCGAACTATCAAAGTTTTGAATAACCGTATAATTAATTAACATTACCATTGTCACATTCTCAAGAAAAGCAATCGAGAATTGATAATGTGTAGGCGATCGTGCTATTTGATGCAATTTTTAGCTACAGATATATATGTAAAGGTATGCAAATATATGTCTCTATAACCCCTTGATTTGCTGCAAAGAATTTTGAAAATGGCAACAGGGGCAATTAGGACAACAACTGACAAATTACAACTCTCAGTACCCATTACCCCACGCTGATTAACTTTTTCCCACAGTATAACCACTAAAGTGTGAATATCTTAATCTAAAAATAACCATTAATGTATCAGTAAATACAAAATAATTTTTGTCATCCTGATAACAGGTAATTTACTTTTGGTCTTTGGGCATTGGGCATTGGGCATTGGGCATTGGGCATTGGGCATTGAGCATTGGGAAGAGGCAGAGGGGAAAGACTTACTGCAACTTCTCCCCTGCTCCCCTGCCCCTCTGCTCCCCTACTCCCTGCCCTTAAGCAGTAGGTTTTGGCAATTTGGCGAAATTGTCTGTGTAAATTTTGACTGTGACTGGGGAATTTTGATGAGAAACGAGCGATCGCTTGACCTCACCCAAATAAACTGGGACAGAAATCCCTGTTTCCGGGTGGATAATGGTACGGGCGCGAACTGTCAAGTTTCCGTCTTCCTGTGTACCTGAACGACCATAAGAAAAGAGATTGCTAGCTGCTTGACGTAAAGTTGCTTCTAATTGTGTGGGTGTAATTTGGGGTGATGTGGCAATCACCGCTTGTGTTGAACCATTGTCATAAACTAGAGTGTACCGGGCTGCTCCAGGAATCACAGTCCGACTCAAGGGGACTATTGAGAGTCCAAATAAACCAGCAGTCACCACCAGCATAAAGCCAGTCGTACCCACCAACCGAAAGCGGATGCCCCATTTGAGAATAAAAGCCAAAAATGTCAAGGCAGCAAATACCAAGGTAGCTATACCTGACCATTGGGTGTACTGAAAAAAGTTAGCTGTTGTGAGCATAAGGTTGGTTATGGAGGCGTCTTTTTTTCGTTACCGACACACCCATTTTACCGAGAGCTTACACCGATTACCTGTGAGGTTGCATAGATACAACAACTTGCTCAAGCCGCTTATAGCAATTTCTAGTTACGTGAGGTACAGAAATAATGTTTTTAAACGCAGAGGAGCGCAGAGTCAAACGCAAAGGTACGCAGAGGCTTACCTAATTTTATTAGTGATTTACTCAGTACCTCAGCAGGTCGGGAAACGCTATATATCACCAAGCCTAATTTTGTGCAGTTTCACAAAGAATTCCTACCAGATCATAAAGGTTATCGAGTTTCGCCTAAGTTTAGCGGTGAATGGAGCCAACGTCAGAACAATTGAAACAGTTATACAGAGTCTTGACTTGGTTAACGCGAATATATCTCTCGGTTTACCTAGTTTTCCTAGAACAGTATTGGTTCACTAGAGACTATATGGGAATTTTTAGATGTCTGCAACCTAGTTTGAATACTATCAATTATTGCTAGCCAATCAGCATCTCTATTCCATTCAGAGTGAATCCTGGTTTTAGTTGCTGCGTCGTAGAGGTTACAAAAAACCACATTTTCTTTTCCAGCAGTTGCAGCGATAATCAGTGGCTTGGAAAAATCCTGGATACATGATGCAGCTAAAAGGAAACTTTTAGCAAAGTTCGTTTCTCTCCCAGTCCTAATAACATAAATTTCATCTGCTCTAACAAAGATATCTAACTTATTGTTGTCTCTTTCTCTATATTCTCTCGTCGTTAATTTAAGTTCCGATATATACCCAGTTAGCCCTGTTTTGTAAACAGGAATAGTTTGATCGTTATCGTAGTTATACCACAAGTAGGATTCACCGTTTAATTCTCCGCTTTTCACATATAAATAAATAGGTTCTGGTGGGTTACAAAGACCTAGTTTAATTTCAGCAATCATGTTTTATGTTCCTTTATCAAAGATAAAAGTTTTCAGATATTGCGTTAGATTCAATCTTTTTAAAATAGTGTTTAACTGAATAAAAATAATAAATATACAAAAGGGCATCTACAAGAGATGCCCGTCATGCAGGAAAACCCCAAAGGGATGTCCCTACACCTTCCCAACAATCAGCAACAGTGACTAATTAGGTATTAGTCACACTCACAGACGTGAATATAACAATCTTATTAACTTAAAACTCTCAATGTCCCCAGTGCATACACTGAAAAAACTAATAGTTAATTTTGACGAGATGCAAGCTTGTCTTTATCGCGATCGCGATGTACCACTCCAACAATAGCAGCCAAAATTAGCCATGAAAGCGCATTCAAACGAAAATCAAAGAGAGTTACATCTACTGTATTCAATAAAATCCACCCAACAAAGGACAGAAGATAACTGAAAAATATTAATTTGTCTCCTGCATCTATATATTTTGAATTTTGCAGTAATTGGACACTTGTAATCACAATCCAAGCTAGTAAGCCACAAAATAAACAAGTACTGGGAAAACCTGTTTCAGCAGATAACATCAAAAACAAGTTATGGGGATGACCCAAGGGAATCTGCATCTTTGCTTTGTAAAGTGTACTAAAACTGCGTAACCCCCAGCCAGTCCAAGGATGTTGTTGAGCTAAAGACCAGGCAAACTCCCACTGAGTTTTTCGCATTAAAGCGACTGGTCTATCTGGATACATATCGTCATTTAACCTTGCCCAAAAGAAGGCAGGAACTACGAAGCGAAAAATGTGAGCGACTGATGAGGGAGCAAAAGCTGCCAAAAGAATACTAGAGACGATCGCAGCAACGCTACCTACAAGAATGCGCCAACCTTGGTAGAGTGCATAAGCTAAACAGGCAAAAATAGCGATCGCCCACCCATTACGTGAGTTGGTAAAAATCAAGGCAATGAAATTTGTAATTACCGCCAACGTTAGGAAGAGAAAGGGAATTGGAGAGTGGGGCGCAGTAAGTCTTTCCCCTCTGCCCCTCTGCCCCTCTGCCCCTCTGCCTCTTATGCTTAATCCCCAATACCTCATCCCTAATCGCCATTGCTCGATCCACAACCCTAGACTAAGGATGAAAACTATTACTAGATAAGCTGCGAAGGTATTAGCGTGCAAGAAAAGTGAAGCGATACGACCTGGTGGGTTTCCGCCTGGTGTGATTGTCCAACTAAACACAACCCACACAAACTGAAACTTGAAACTCCAGCCGAAAAATAATTGTCCCAAGCCCATAATTGCTACAGGCATAGAACCGATCGCTAAAGCCCAAGCCATTTGCCGCAATTGAGCAAATGTTTGAATCAGAGCGCTATGGGCAGCGAAAAGTAAAAAGAATGGTAATAAATTAAATAAGCCGAGGAAAGCTGCTGTTTTGTCTTGGGCAAACCCAGCACTCACGATCAGTAATACACTCAACAGGGCAAATCCCCAGTTGAGGGGGCGGCGATTAATTTTGCGGGATTGTTTCAGCCAAGTTATTAATGAGACAAAACCTACAGTTACAGCCCCCACAAAAGGACTCAATGGGAAGATTAACAGTGCCCATAGAGAGTAGTTCCAAGAAGATTGCCAACGAGACTTGAAATATTCAAAAACCTTGTTCAAGCTGGCTCCCAACATTCCTCACGAGTGAGGCGAATTTGAGCTAAGGCGAAGATAGTGGGGATGATTCGACCATAGTTAGTAGCGATCGCTCTCCAGCCCAAATCTGCAATAAACCAAGTCCACATCATTGGCCCAATCACGGCAAACATCGTGCGGGCTGCCCCATAACGAGCTGCACTCACTGTCATACCCCGTTGCGCCATTTGCATTGCTACATAGCTTTGAAATTGCGTTGCAGCTGCTTCTGAGCCTGTAATTGCCGCTTGTTTGGCTACTTCATAAGTAGCAAAGTGGATGGCGAATTGACGGGCAATTTGCTTAAGTACAAGCGGCTGGAGAAGAGAAGTAATCGCGATCGCACTACCGCCTTTGAAAAGTAACCCCAAGGGGTCGCGTTGTAATAAAAGTGGTAAAGGTTGTTTTAATTCTGATTTGAGCAGCTGGCGCTGCACTTGTACAGTCAATTTTTGTTTTTCTTGTTCCGGCAATTTTTTCCACACCTGTCCTAGTAGATGCAAAAAGACTTCTGCTTCTAAATCAATAGTTGCCAGCTGATGAGAATAGGGAATTTTTAGATACTTACATACTTGAACTAACGCTTGTCGGTAAGTTACCTGTCCTGTGCGTCCTCGTAATACTGTCATCCCATCTGCCGCCAAAAAACGAAAGCGGCCCTCTAGTGCATCTAACCAAGCTTTGCGGTCTTGGCTTTGCACTTCGATGGGTTCGGGTGTGTGTACATAGTCTAAGGGATTGAACTTACGACTAAATAAAATTGCCGTTAAATCTTGCAATTCTTCTTCGGTCGCTAACTCTAGCGCCGCCCTCATTTCATCCAATTTCCCTTCCTCCCTTCCGTGCAGCTTTCTGTACCTTATTCTACTATTAGCTATTTTGTCCTTTGTTATTCGTCCTTGGTCATTTGATAAATAATGACTAAGGACGAATAACTAAGGACTATTGACTCATGACTGATATTGCAATAATTGGTGCCGGAATTGCCGGTTTAGTCTGTGCCCAGCAGTTAAGTCAAGCTGGATATTCGGTGGTAGTGGTGGAAAAGTCGCGTGGTTTGGGAGGAAGACTGGCTACACGCCGCTTGCATGGAACTTTGGCGGATCATGGGGCTTGTTACCTGAAGCCAAAGGGTGAATTATTTAGACGTTTTGTAGAGATATTGCGATCGCGCCATATCCTAAAAGTTTGGACAGATGAGGTTTACGAACTTACAACAGGCGCTCCTTTATCTGAACCGAAAAACCGCAGTCCGCGTTATGTTGCGCCTGCGGGAATGAGTGCGATCGCTAAATCCCTCGCTCCAGGTTTAGAAATATTACTGAATCAGCGTGTCATCGCTATTACTCCAACTTCCGAAGATAGCTGGCGTCTGACTCTGGAATCTAGTAATGAAGAATTAACTGCAAAAGCTATAGTTGTCGCTATTCCTGCACCCCAAGCAGTGATGTTATTGGAATCTTTGGGTGAGAGTGTATTGGATGCAGCCTTTCTTGATAACTTGCGTTCTGTAGAATTTTATCCTTCAATTAGTGCGATCGCTGGATATCCTTCTACATCTCAACCTCTCCCTCAGTGGAAAGCTTTAACTTTTGTGGATGATGCTGATTTAGCATGGATTGGTTTGGACAGTAGCAAGCGTCCTAACCCTCAACAACCACATTTTGTGGTGCAAAGTAGCGCTGATTTTGCTCAAAGTCATCTAGAATCACAGGATTTACAACCTGCCGGACAATATATGTTGCAACGAGCAGCTGAATCTCTGTCCCTTCCTTGGCTAAATACTCCCAAATGGATGCAAGTACATCGTTGGCGTTATGCCTTTCCTAGCCGTCCTTGGCACGAAGCTTTTTTGTCTGCTGGAACTCCCTTACCTTTAGTTTGCTGTGGTGATTGGTGTGGCGGCAATCTTGTCGAAGGTGCGATGCTTTCTGGATTAGCTGCGGCTGATGAAATTAATCATCAGTTACATCATCTATCTTTTGATAATGTGAACTTTTTAAACGTTTTTGCCCAATCATTTCATCTGTCGCTAGACTGATCCTGCACTATAGTGAGTCGCTATTTTTCTGACTGCTAAATCAAAGTGCAATAAATAAGTTTTTTAGATGAAATAGCAAATTTTGCTGCGAACCTAAAAAGTGATGCAGATTAGCCAAAAAGCTTAACTTAATGAAAAATTTGTTCCTAATTCAGGTTATTTAACTGCTGTTAACCTTGATCCCCTAGTCTTTGTACTGCGTTTTATGTAGATTTCTGCCAAAAAGGCACAAATTTGAAATAATTAGGATTATAAATATAAAATGCTGATAACTTACCAGCTTATGGGACGCTATTTTAATAAGTAATGCTGTAAAACAGTATAAACTTTAACTAAAATAAGCAAAGCCAAATGTCTGAGATTGTACCAAGATAAGAGGCTAGTTTTGGGGTTGATTGCATCTGTAAGTTTAATTACTTTTAACTGATTGTCATCACGACTTTGTCATCTAAAAAAGTTATTCTCTCCACCAACCATTGACTTGATTAAAAAAGGAGTTTAAAAACCATGAAAACGGTAGTCAATTTAACACAACAATCAATAGTGGGAGAAATTGAAAGTATTTTGAATACATATCCATCCCATCCATATCAACAAGCCTTTGCGATTCCTGATTTACGCCAAGAGCTAATTAATTTCGTCCTCAACCGCATTCCCTCCTTTTACAGCATCGTGTCTGATGAACAGATTTCAGGGGAGGCCGAACAAGGAAGCTTGGCTTATTACAAATTGCCTCGTAAACCTTTAGAGCAGCAACTACATTTACAGAATTTGATTCACCAAGGCATTTGTCTAATCGTTCAAGAAAAGTCAGATTGGATTAGCCATCGTGTTTGTGAAACAGTTCAACCAGCTTGTGAACCCTCTCACTGGTTTGGTTAATAGTTCTAACAAGATTTGGCTCTCTGCTGAGATATCAATAACGTCCGCAGTGAATTTTGAATTTTTGAGTTAATCCCACGACTAAAGGCTGTGGGATTAGCTCAATATTTTTTTAAGTAGATTCCTCTTGAAGTGTAAACTTTGACAATCACTAAGTTCAAAGGATATTCCCAGGATATGAGAAAAATAACTGCTCTAATGCTAAGTATTACCGTGACTGCCGGGGTAGGGGCATTAACACCCAAAGTGACTAATGCCCAATTGTTTTACCCACCAGCAAGCGATCGCCATTCATTAATGGTAATCGGTCAAGGGGTAGTGAGAGTGCCAGCAGATACAGCGGATATTGAGTTGGTATTCAGTAGTGGAGGTAGTAATGATGAGTTACAAACGCAACCATCATCCTTCCCAGAAACCCGCCGCATATCCTCACCAACTCTACTTTTTAATTACAAAACAGCAGCAGAACCTTTACCAAACAAAAAATCCCTAACTAAAGCAACTCTTCAGCCTGTAGTGGATAGCTTAGTTGCTAAAGGCATTAAGGCTGATAAAATTCAAGTGCAAATTAATCCTAATTCCAGTGAAAATAACGCCAAGATATTGGTGAGACTAGAAAAACCAACGCGCGATCGCGTCCAGGAAATTGTTGCTACAGCGAACAAGTCCACGAGCCAAATTGAAAACCTTTCTGTCAAGAGTGTGGGTGTTGACTATGCAGTAAATGACTGTCAAGCTTTGCAGAGTTCAGTTTATCAATCAGCGATGAAAGATGCTCAAAGCCGCGCCCAGGCTTTAGCATCTGCAATGGAAGTTAAACTTAGTACTCCTTCTGTCGCCGAGCCATTTTACACATTATTTTATCCTTCATGTAGTTCTAAAACTGGAGTTCCTTTGCCGTCGTTTGCTAGTTTTTTATTATCACCAGCTTACGATCCAGAAGCACCGGCAGAAGTTGAAATGAAAAAGGATATTTTTGTAACATATACAACGAAATAAACATTTATATTTACTGCGATCGCACTTTGATTGAGTCCCAATTAGAAGTGCGATCGCTTAACTCTTTTCTTCTGAGTCTAATCAATAAGGGTAGATGCAGACTCACTTCTAATTTACTTCATATTGCTATTACTCATTTTTTCACGTAATCAAATAAAAATCCATATAATAAAAATGGTAATAGTAAAATTTTGTTATAAATGTATCAGTAAACATTGCATACACTTGTAATCTGTAGCTAATGCAAAAAAAAATTATTTAGTATTGTGGTTTATTAAGCAGTTGCTTAGTGTTTTATTAATAATTATTTTTACAGTATTTCCACTTAATCAGCTAATTGCCCAATCTCATAATGCTAATTCTAAAAATATGGTGTCTATATCAGACATAGCACGTAACCTTCGTAACTTAAACTTAATGTCGGAAGAAACGTACCAGCAGATACAGTTTTCAATGACAGAAGGTGAAATACCTAGCCGTTCGATGTTGCTCGATGAACTTGCACAGGAGGCAAGAAAGCGCCGACTTAGCCCTGATTTTCCTAAGTTATTTAGAGTTGCTATTGTATTTGAACCCCTCACTGAGTTGACTGAGGAAATGCGCTTAGAACTACTGCAACTGTTGCATGATCTCAAACAGTCGGGAGTTATTACCGAACGTGTTTATCAACGACTAGAAACAGAGGTTAAAGCTAGTTATATCAAAATGGATATCGATTTATTTCAGCAAGCTGAAAATCAAATGAGGGTTTATGAGAATTTACAACTGAAGGATTTAGAACCTCACCTTAAAACCTTGCGTTCTAATAGTATATTGTCTGCTGATGGTTATACCAAACTAATACAAGATATCCAAGCAGAAAATATTACTAGTAATATTCAGTTATTTAAGTACTTTAATAATGCAGTAATTTTTGACCTCAAAGATTACTCTAAAAAATTATATGAGTACTTACCAACAATTTATCAATGCATTGTTAGTATGCTGCATCAATCAGGCATAGCAAACATTAAAATTGATAGTTTTTCGATTGATGCTCCAATGATATTTTCAATATATACCAATGGGAGAAAATATCAATATAATTTATATCCAGTTATCAAAAACGAATTTTCTATACCTATCGCTGATAGAAGAGAATTTTTTTTCTTATTTAATAAAATACTGCGGGATATGGGTTCGTCGTATCGACTTTATGATATAGGAGTTGTTAGTGACGAACTAATAGGTTTATCAGCGCTAGAAAATAGTAACACTTTTGGATTTATCACACTTACAAACAAGCAATTTAAATTATTTTTAGAGAAATCATATATTTTTAATCTAAATAATCTTAACGAACAAGAGAAAGAATTAACAACAGACCGGATAGAAGAAGTTATTGTACTTTTAGGTAAAATTGGATTATTAAATCACTTAACACCTCAACAAATAAATGTAAGTAAAGATAATATTAGACAAAGTTATATTACTAACTACTATCAATTATTGCAAGTTTTTGATACTTTTGTTCCTACTATTGATTTGGAAGCAACTTCTAGAGAAGATAGTTATAAGCGGCTTATCCATAAATTTGCAAAATTTTCACGAGGGAATTTTGCTCCAACTGATATTTTATTTGAATGGCAAAATAACCAAGCTGCTGAAGTTTCTTTTAAAGTTAATGGCAAAATATATAGTACAAAGCTTGAGTTTAAAGATGATTTTGTCGATGATCGCAGGCTATTTAGTTTAATTCTACAAATAGTTGATAAAACTGTGCCTAATGGCAGCAGATTTTACCCACTTTATAATGGACAGAATTATATCACTGGGTACATTTTTCTAACCAACGAACAGCGACAATTGCTCGAATTTGAAAGATTGGTTGTACTTTCTCCACCAACTAACTGAAAAAATAGAAATTGAGGTTACTCATTTGAAGTTCTGGTATATGTAAACTAAGGGTCATTGCGCTGACTTCGACCACGCAATCACCTTTCACGGTCGTACCTACTTTAAACCTTTACTGGTAAAGCTTTTGAGTGATTAGATAAATTTGATTTCTTAATTTTTTTCTTAATTACATCCAACTTCATACATATATAATTAATACCTAAATAGTATTAATTCCACAAGACTTACGCAACTGGCACAGTTTAATCGTTAATTAGTAGTACATACGTGTTCATAATCAAAATAAAATATTCATTAGAGTTTAGATTAGATTGCTAATTTCAAACTCCAGTAATGATAAAAACTCCAGAAATGTTTGTGACAAATCTGGAGCCAGGAAAGATACGCATTTACCTATACCAAATTTTCACCTTGAGATAAACCTACGTCATCAGGGTATACACTCAAATACAGATAAAAGTGTTTGAGGATTCTCATTACACTCCTTCTCTATTGGAAGTAACGCAAAACAGCCCCAGATAAGTTGAGGCTGTTTTGCGAGAGTTGTTTGATAGAAGGGGTACATCAATAAGTGATGCCCATGTTAAATATAGATAATTCAGTATGCATCCTTATTCAGCTATGTTTTGCCATATCAGGATGATTGGGAAAATTTTTATGGCTTTTTTCAAAAAAAAACTCCAGATGCACTTAAGGCATTCTGGAGCAGTAACAGGTTTCTAACATCAATCAATTTTTACATCTGCGATCGCCCGATGTCGTTAGGGTATATACTCAAATGTGTTTTATGTCTACTCATCCGCAAATCGACCAACAAGTTACCTTCTTTTCTACCCATAACCTCAATGTATCTACAGAATTCTACGAACAAAAGCTAGGTTTGGAGTTATGGCTTGACCAAGGAACCTGCCGAATTTATACTGTTAGTGGTTCTGGATACTTAGGATTATGTCAAGCAAGTGAAAAATTAAGTCCTCCAACCGAAAAGCAATCAAGTGTTATTTTTACCCTAGTAACACAGCAAGTGGATGAATGGTTTGAATATCTCAAAAAACGTGGCGTTGAATTTGAAAAGCCACCGACACTAAATGAAAAGTACAAGATTTACCATTGCTTTTTCCGCGATCCTGATGGTTATTTGATTGAAATTCAACGTTTTGAGACTAACGACAACAAAAAAGACATAACCCAATAAGTTATGTCTAGATGTTTAATCTACAGGGCAGGATTTTTACAGGCTAGAACTTTTTGATTTACTAAGGTACATAATACCGACTAATGTTGTATGAACATTAACGATAGGAGTATACCTTTTCTTCCATAGATTTATCGGGATAAAATGTGGAGTTTATGCAGCCACAGAAAAATATTTACATTTATTTACAATTACTGCTTATGTATCGCTTTTGACTTTTATATAATGTCTATCTAATTGACGATCAAAAAACTCTCTGTGTAAATCCTGATTTTAACCAGAGTTAATATTGGATCGCAAAAGCTAGAATACATTGTCGCCAGTATATTTTCTTAGCAAAAATATTTTTGGAAGTATTTCTTTATTAAATATGCTACTTTTATAATTATTTTTAAGCTAATAAATATTGAGTGTATCGGTTCAATAAATATTTTATTAGGGTGACTACATGATAGCCGAAAAAATCAAATTGTTACGCACAGCACTACAACCTAAAGGTTCAGTCACGAAAGCAATTTTCAAACATATTTTATGGTGTGGAGCTTTCGGATTTTTAATTTCTCTGCTTCACCATTTTGAAAAACCTGTATCCCAGCCAATCTTAGCAAATGTGATTCCTAGTATTGTTTTAGGTTTGTTACTTGTCTTTCGGACAAATACTGCTTATGAGCGATTTTGGGAAGGAAGAAAATGCTGGGGATCTATAGTAAATAACACCCGAAATTTAGCAAGGCAAATTTGGGTATCAGTTGATGAAATTTTACCAGAAGATAAAGACAAGAAAATTACGGCATTAAACTTATTGGCGGCTTTTGCAGTAACAACTAAATTACATTTGCGAGGAGAAACTGTCAATAGCGAGTTAGAAGATTTAATGCCATCTACTAAGTATATAAAACTGAAGATTATGAATAATCCCCCTATAGAGGTTGCCTTTTGGATAGGAGATTATTTACAGGAACAGTATAATCGTAATTGCCTTAATAGCTACCAGCTAACATCAATGCAAGAATTATTGAATAATCTTGTGGATAATTTAGGTGCTTGCGAACGTATTTTGAAAACGCCTATGCCGCTTGCTTATGCCCTTCATTTGAAGCAATTGCTAATATTATATTGTTTTCTGCTACCATTTCAAATAGTTGAGAAGCTCGGTTGGTGGACAGGTTTAATTTCTGCTTTGGTTGGGTTCACTGTGTTTGGCATCGAAGCCATTGGCTTAGAGATAGAAAATCCCTTTGGTTATGACGCTAATGATTTACCATTAGATGCAATTTGCGAGACAATGAAGCGTAATATTGACGATTTAATTACTTTGACTCCTAATGCGCGATCGCATCAACAAGATAGTATAACTAATTGAAAAAAGTTGAAGATATTGATTAATAAAAAAGAATATATAGCAGTTTGTAACAAGTAAGTGAGGTGAAAAATGCAAGACTCACGCTTTCACAACCGCCGAATCGCAATTTCTAAACCTTCACATACACGAGTCAGAAAATCTAAATCCAAAGTAGCGATCGCATCACTAGCTTTGTGATAATGTGGATTTCGCAAGAATGCCGTATCTGTCACCATCATTGCCGGATAACCCAAATCCCAAAATGGAGCATGATCGCTAAGTCTGGTTTGGGGAACTATTAAACCTCGATTCGGCACGGGTAGCCATTGACTAGATACGCCAGCTTTGCGAATATTACGGCTCATGCCAATTAAGTCAGGCAATGTCCGCAAGTTGCCAATTAAAGCAATAAAATCACCTGTATCTGGGTAGAAGCGTTCCAGAGGAGGGGGGTAACTTTGGGAACCAGGTGTAGAATCTTTATAGCCCAGCATTTCTAGGGAGATCATTAAGCGTAGCTGTTGCTTTTCTTGATGCAACAGGGCTGCATAGTCAGCACTACCCAGTAAGCCGTATTCTTCCATATCGAAAGCAACCAGTCTTAAGGGGTATCTCACAGGTTCGGCAGCAAATTTTCTCGCTAATTCCAGCAACACCGCGACACCTGTAGCATTATCATCAGCCGCAACTGTTCCTGGAACGCCATCATAATGAGCGCCAATTAAAATTGGTAGTAAATCCTTTTTTTGCCCTTTAGCTTGGGATGGTAAATTTAATATCAAGTTATTACAAGTTTTACCTCTGACTTCAAAGGTGTGGATTTCCACACTCCCCCATTGAGAAAATTGCTGGCGGATATATTCTTGGACAAAAAAATGCCCAGCCGTTGCCATGTAAGGATCGCGTTCTCGCGCTATCTCACTCAGGGAAGTCTGTAATCGCTCTGTTAAATTCAAATCTTTTAAGTAGTAGCAATAATATGAGAATTTTTAGGCACTCAAAAAAGCAGAGCAAGCGTTGTTAAGTTTAACTTACCAATTTGCAGATAACTTAAACAGAAGTAGGGGGATATCAAGAATTGAGGCTGCTTGGGCACACCAACCATCTCAATGCTATCCTAGTCTTGCAACTATCTCCTCTAGCTGCACTTCTTAGCTTACTGCCTTAATGATCGGTATTATACATTGAGGTGTTTTTATCTTGTAGCACAAAGCTAGAGGTAGTTCCGCCCAATCATAATAAATATATAAGACACTTTAGGAGAAGAGTAACGCATGGGCAAGGTAGTCGGCATCGACTTGGGTACAACCAACTCAGTAGTCGCCGTTATGGAGGGTGGCAAGCCGGTGGTGATTGCCAATGCAGAAGGAATGCGAACAACCCCCTCCGTAGTTGGTTTCAGCAAAGAAGGTGAAAGGGTGGTTGGGCAAATGGCACGGCGACAAACCGTCCTCAATCCTCAAAATACCTTTTTTGCAGTTAAACGTTTCATTGGGCGGAAGTATGGCGAACTTAATGCAGATTCCAAGCGTGTACCCTACACCATCCGCAAAGACGAAGTAGGTAATATTAAAATTGCCTGTCCTCGTCTGAATAAAGATTTCGCCCCAGAAGAAATTTCGGCAATGGTGCTGAAGAAATTGGCAGACGATGCTAGCCGCTATTTGGGTGAACCAGTCACAGGGGCAGTGATTACAGTACCCGCCTATTTTAATGATTCTCAACGGCAGGCAACCCGCGATGCTGGCAGAATTGCTGGTTTAGAAGTGTTGCGGATTCTCAATGAACCGACTGCGGCATCTTTGGCTTATGGATTAGATCGGGGTGACACAGAAACTATCTTAGTATTTGACTTGGGTGGTGGCACCTTTGACGTGTCGATTTTAGAAGTAGGCGATGGGATTTTTGAAGTCAAAGCTACCAGTGGAGATACGCAACTTGGTGGGAACGACTTTGACAAAATAATCGTAGATTGGTTAGCAGAGCAATTTCTGGAAACAGAAGAGGTAGACTTAAGACGCGATCGCCAAGCTTTACAACGTCTGATGGAAGCGGCGGAAAAAGCCAAAATTGAGCTTTCTGCTGTCAGTGTCACCGAGATTAATTTACCCTTCATCACTGCCACAGCAGATGGCCCTAAACATCTCGAAACTCGTTTAACTCGTTCCCAGTTTGAAGGTTTGTGTGGTGATTTGGTGGGAAGATTGCGAACACCAGTAAAACGCGCTCTCAAAGATGCCGGACTTTCACCTAGAGACATTGAAGAAGTTGTGTTAGTTGGCGGTTCTACACGAATGCCAATGGTAAAGCAGCTTGTACGGGACTTGATTGGTACAGAACCGAACGAAAACGTTAACCCTGATGAAGTCGTGGGAGTGGGTGCAGCAATTCAAGCAGGTATTCTTGCAGGCGAACTCAAAGATGTGCTGCTTTTGGATGTCACACCCCTCTCTTTGGGATTGGAAACCATCGGCGGCGTGATGAAAAAACTTATCCCCCGCAACACCACTATCCCAGTACGTCGTTCTGATATTTTTTCCACGTCTGAAAATAACCAAAATACTGTGGAAATTCACGTAGTCCAGGGCGAACGGGAAATGGCAGCAAGCAACAAGTCTTTAGGACGGTTCAAGCTCTATGGCATCCCACCAGCACCACGAGGAATTCCCCAAGTTCAGGTGTCATTTGATATTGATGCTAATGGTATTTTACAGGTAACAGCCTTAGATAGAACCACAGGGCGAGAGCAGAGTATCACCATTCAAGGCGCTTCCACTTTGAACGAGTCGGAAGTGAATCGGATGATTCAAGACGCTCAAAAATATGCCGATGTCGATCGCGAACGTAAAGAAAGAATAGAAAAGCGGACTCGTTCTGAGGCATTGATTTTCCAAGCAGAACGACAACTCAGAGAAGTAGCGCTGGAATTTGGTATGCAGTTTGCCCGCAACCGCCGCCAAAGAATTGATAATATTTGCCGACAACTGAAAGAGAGTCTTCAGGAAAATAGCGATCGCGGTATCGATCAAGCCTACGCCGACTTACAAGATGCTCTCTACGAGCTAAATCGGGAAGTCCGCCAGACTTATGCTGAAGATGAAGACGATGACTTGTTTGGGACTATCCGTGACATCTTTACCGGCGGTGATAAAGAACGAGAACGCGAATTTCCCAGAGATACATATCGAGAACGCGACTCATACAGTAAAGATTATGGCAGAGACTATGACAGAGATTATAGCCGCGATAATCGTTCTTCCGCTTATGAAAGCCGTCCTCCACGCAAATCCCGCCCCAGCTACCAAGATAACTGGGATGATGAAGAAGACAATGATTGGTTATAAGAAAAGTTAGGAGTAGAGACGCGATTAATCGCGTCTGTACAGGAGTTAAAAATAAATATTTCAACTCATAACTCCTAACTCCTAACTCCTAACTCCTCACTTTTAATTCATCTAAAATCTAAAATTTAAATAACTGAACTATGCAAAATTTGCCGAACTTTCGCGATTACTATGAGATTTTAGGAGTATCTAAAGATGCCTCCGGTGAGGAAATTAAAAAGGTTTATCGGCGGTTAGCAAGGCAATATCACCCCGATCTGAATCCGGGTAACAAAGAATCTGAGGAAAAATTTAAGGATATTGGCGAGGCTTATGAAGTTCTTTCCGATCCAGCCAAGCGATCGCAGTACGATCAGTTTAGCCGCTACTGGAAGCAAAAAGGCTTTGCAGGCAACAAACAAACACCCAAGGCTAAAACTTGGCAGAGTGGCGCTAGCGATCGCAACGGCAATCAAGATGTAGATCCCAGCCAATTCTCCGACTTTGAAAGCTTTATTAATCAAGTTATTGGTGTCAAAAATAAGAGTGCGGCAAATAACTCCAGTAATGGCAATAATAGCGATCCATTCCGTTCCCCCAGAACAAAAGTTGCCTACACAGTTAATCCCCCACCTCGCACCACCCGCCGAGATATAGAAGCCAGATTAACGCTTCCACTAGAAAAAGCTTATCAAGGTGGTAATGAACGCATTCGTTTGGAAGATGGGCGATCGCTAGAAGTTAATATGCCTCCAGGTATGGTAACAGGTCAAACCATCCGTTTGCGGAACCAAGGCGTTGGTGGTGGCGATCTATACTTAAAAATTACCGTTGAACCTCATCCATTATTTAAGCTAGAAGGTTTAAATATTGTCTGCCAAGTACCCGTTACTCCCAGCGAGGCAGTTTTAGGAGGACAGGTAGAAGCACCTACTCTTGATGGCCCTGTGAAAATGACTACCCCTCCTGGAGTTAGGTCTGGTCAAAAATTTCGACTAGGTAATAAAGGTTATCCTAATGATGACGGAAAACGTGGCGATCAATTAGTAGAAATTCAAATAGTTACACCGAAAAATATTAGTCAAGAAGAACGGGAGCTTTACGAAAAGTTACGGCAAATTGAAACCTTTAAACCCCGTGCTGATTTAATCCGTTAGCTCAATATCTTGCACTTCTTGAGTATAAATACGAAATCGACTCACACAGAATCGCTGTTAGCCAAATTTTGCTGTCCTCATGCTTTAATATTCGCAAAAAAAGCTAGAAGTGACTCGTCGTTATATTCAGTATACTGTCCACTATCGGGTTGCTTTATACCAATATCAATTTGGCTGCGTAATGCTTCTAACTTGAGTTTTTGCAGTTCTTCTTCAAGGCGGTGGAGTTCATCTATCATCTGCTGAAACGCTTGTGCTTCATGCACCACAACCTCAGCTTTCCCATTCACCGTTAGTACAAGTGGGGACTTTGTGGCTTTGATTCGTTCTACGTAATCTTTGGCATTGCGCTTAAAGTCGGTAAGAGTTTGAATATTTTCGAGATTAATTTTGATCTGCATCGCATCTAATTAAATGCTTTATTAAGCAATCTTATCAAATGCTAGACCTGCTGTGTCTTCTGAAATTCACAAAGGATTTAAAATATAAAAAATATCTTTGAGCAAAGTGACTCAAACAGATGTGAATCAAAACGGGGCAATGCCACAAAGCAGCGAACCAACTTATTACTCTCTGCTAGGACTGCATCCCTGGGCATCGGTAATTGACATTCGTCGCGCTTACCGGCAACTGAGCAAACGCTATCATCCTGATACTACAGACTTGCCGACTGCGATCGCCACTCCCAAATTTCAGCAAATCAACGAAGCTTACGCGACCCTGAGCCATCCAGAACGCCGATTAAGCTACGATTTGAAAATTGGCTATTCCCGCTTTGGAGTGATTCAACCACCCCCTGATTTGAATCATCCCGTCTCGCATTCTCATGACTGGTCAAAATCAGCTTACCTCGATGCGAGCGATCGCCCCTTATCATCTGGCGAAATATTTGCTTTATTTATGCTGGTGTTAACATTTGTAGGTTGTCTGTTATTAGCAGTTGCCATTGGCTTAACTCGTGGCGAGGCTGCGATCCATTCCCATTTGCTGCAACCAAATACATCTGTACAACAGCAAATTAGCTATATATCGCAACTAATTGCCCATCCGATAATTAAAAATTAAACAATTCCCTAATCCAAAATCAAAAATTCCTATGGCTCTTCTTCCCTCTGATACTCCTTTATATAATCATCCCCTACCACAAATTGAGCAGTGGCTAAAAGACCAAGGCTGTCAACAAGATGAAACACAAAGGCATTGCTGGCGTGTACAGCGACCTAATTGGCAAGCTGAATTATGGCTTGATGTTGAGCAAATTGTAGTGCGATATCTTCAATCTGGGGAAAATGGACAAGATATCCAACGCTCATTCAAGTATTCTCTTAGTCGGGATGATGTAGAACAAGCTGTGTTTTCTGGGCCATAAGGAAGGGCTTATGTACTATTGGTAGAGCTTCCAATCAGCCTGTTGCAGGACAGCAACCCTGTAATGGCAATTATGTATCAGATTTTGTTACCAATGCTTTAGGAGTAAGTTGGCTACAAATTTCCAGTAGTCTATTAACAGCACGCGCTGCTGAAAACTTTTGTGCAACGTATTGGCTGGACTGAAAACCCCGATTAATTGCTTCATCTGGATTATCTAGGCAATATTGCATACATTTGGCTAATTCTTCTGCATCTTCATTTTCAAAAAATAGGCTGTGCGGCCCTCCTACTTCTGACAATCCTCCCATTTTTGAGACAATCGAGCAGGTTTGAACGCTAGAGGCTTCTTGCACTACGTAAGGTGCCGGATCTTGCCAACGAGATGGAGCAATTAAAGCCAAAGCATCTTGAACTTTTAGAAGCACTTCTTTTTGAGGAACTTTACCTAAAAAATTAACTTTGTTGGCAATCCCTAAATCAGACGTTAGCTGTTTTAATTGCTGAGATTGTTCGCCATCGCCAATAATAGTAATTTTAAATTCTTTATTTTCATCTTGTAAAATCCGCACTGCTTTTAATAAAATATCTACACCTTTGTCTGTAGCTAATCTACCGACAAAAATAAAATTATATGGTTGAGATAAATTTTCTAAAGTTTTAAGCTGGGTTTCCGACTTGATTTCGATCGGATTATATAAAGTATCAACTGACCAAGGAAAAGCAGAAGATTCTCCTAAAAAGTTACTACAAGCTGTATGATAATCGGCTAAGAAAGCAGTAGAAAGTCGGGTGCTTAGGCGTGCCCATTTGATAAAAGTGTGTAATTTCCACTTTAATGGATAATTAGCTTTTGGCAATGTGTGTTTAAATTCAGTTTTTAAACGTTGTGTCAAGTTCATCTGCTCATAACTAGTATGAGTAGATTGATAAAGAGAATAATGGTATTTAATAATTATCTTTTTTCGCAAAGCTTTACATAAAAAAGTAAATAATAAATCGTTAGAATTCTTGTGTACTATATCTGCCCAAGCAATATAACTAAACCATTTAGTGATATTATCTTGTCTAGTAGAAATAGTTTTAACTTCAATTAATCTGGCTTCCAACTCAGGAATAATAGAATAAATATAAGTTAAAACTCCACTAATCTCATTGTCATAATGGCGGTGTTGAATTAATATTTTCATATATTAACTATGGGAAATTTTGTATTTATAGGAATTGTGGTTGAGCATAACTAGAAAACAAGTATTTCAGTTTGCTCAGAATCAACTTGGTTTCTAAGGTAGGTAAGCACAAATAAATCTAACTATCTAACGAGATATAAAAAGCTTGAAACCCCTGCGATTGCATCTCTACGAGACGCTACGCAAACACTTCGCGCAGTCCTAACGAGAGACGCTTTGCGATCGCAACAGCCATACTTATATGCAGAAAGTTGGGAACAGGATTTTTCCCGATAGTTATAGTTATATAATTCCCGTAGATGCTGCTAAAGTACCATTCTCTTCGCTACAGGCTAAAAGTTTATTCTGACAGTAGTGGGTAAAATTATCATCAATTTGAAATACCTGCCGATTAACCTGAGATGTTACCCAAACAGGAACCAAAAACCATTCTTCCCGGTTTGGCTTCGTAGCATCTACTCATGAGAGAGAAGTAAAAAGCCGCACTATCGCTTTGACTATCCTAGCTTCTTAGAAAAACTTCTTTTGAGACACAAGTGCTGATATACGTCTTTACATACCCAATGACCAATGACCAATACTTCGACTACGCTCAGTACAAGTGACTAATGACTAATAATTAATTTCTTTCCACCCATGCATGGATGCTACGCCTTTTGTAACCCATTCGATCAAAATTGGGGGAGCTTCTGAGATCAAAATGCTAGGATAAACTGCTGCACCCCAATCGGGATGAACTAACACACGGCATTGATTTTTAATCACTGGATAGTTGAGCAAAGCTTTGACAACTGCTGTGTCATCGTGAGGAATTGCTCCGGGATGGGAAAGTAAAGGATAGCCTGTACGAGGGTCAATCAGATCGGTTAAATAGCCGCGATCGCGCAGATTAAATGCTAAATCACAGCCAAATCTCATAAACTTTTCTCGTAAGCGTTCTTTCTCTGACTCTACTTCTAGTGTCTTTTCGACTAATTGATAACGCGATTGTTGTAATACAATCACTACTCGTAAAAATGGCTGCCGTTTCCAATCTGGTAATATCCGTTCGCAGTTGGCACAGATATATTGGCTGGGAGCATGAATTGAAATTTGAACCGCTTGTCCTGTTTCGCCAACTAAATTAATGGGACAGACTTGCTCCGAAGTGTAAACTTTGGGATAGTTCACTAAATTGATTCGGCTTATACAAATTTTTGAATTTAATCTACGGTATAGATGATACCTCTTAAAAGTTAAGAAAAATCATCACTTTTCTATAATATGTTACTTTTTTTGAAAGCAGTTAATAATAATTTGAGAAATTTAATCTGAATTTTATTCTTTATTAACCTGTTCTCATGGAATTTGCTGCGATCGCTGTAGGTATTGGCAGAGATGCAGCGTGTGTTAGACAAGCGATGCCTATGACGGGCTACGCCTACGTAGATGAAATATGTTCGATCGAAATCCCAAAAAAGCAAAGCAGGTTGAAGTAAGCAGAAAATAACAAAAGTAATTATGTCTGCCAGAAAATACTTCAGCTATGCAGCCTAATTTCTATAACACTCAATTAATTGAGTTTTAAAGAATTCACCGGCACTTCATCCCAAGAATCGACTGTCCGCAATCGTGCCACCCAACCTGCTGCTTTTTGCCTCTCAGTCAAATTATTTTGAAATGAATCATGGCAATCTTTGGCTTGAGATTCATTACGAGTGGCAATACAGGCATGAATCATCCCAGACGGATCGATTTGCTCATTTACCCAAATAGTCATAGAATATTTCCTCAATAACTGTAGCGAACAAAGCTATTCGTCATTTTAGAATACTATTAGAGTCAAAAGTTTTAGAGCAAAATTCAGTAACAAATAGTGAATTAATCCCAATTACTGATTGCTAATTTACAATTACCCAGTTTTGCTTCATTTATTTGGCGGATATGATTTATCTCCTCTTTCGTAGCGACGACGGTAGAGTAATTCTAACTGTCCGCCATATTCTTGAATCCAAGCAATCTGGCGCTGGTAGAGTCCGCGGAAGGTATTGGCAAATAATAGTGTAAAGATTGCCACTACCAACCCTGATGCTGTAGATACTAAAGCTTCACTAATTCCAGCTGTCACACCTGTTGTTTTACTACCTCCCACATCTCCGATATTCAGAGAAGCAAAAGAGTTAATTAATCCCAATACAGTGCCGAGAAGTCCTAACAAAGGCGCAAGACCAATAATTGTCTCAAAAATATTTTGGGAGCGCTTGAGTAAAGGGATTTCGGCTTGTGCTTCACTTTCTAATGCCAAACGAAATTCGTCTGGTGTCGGCTCTTCTAATTCTAAAGCTGCTAAAAAAATTCGAGCCAGGGGTAAATCAGTATTTTTGTGCAATTTATCTAAAGCACTAACGACATTATCAAGGCGATAAAGGTGTAGCACCTCTCGCACCACCTTGTTTTGCCGATTATTTATCTTTACCCAAAAAATGATACGTTCGATAATCAGCGCCACCCCTAACAAAGAGAACGCCAGCAGAGGCCACATGACTACGCCACCTGCTGTAAACAGATTACTAATTTCCATTTATTATTTTTTAACTCTTCAACAACGCTACATTAGCAGATCGTTGAGATGGAGTATTTTAACGCTGCGTTGTAGTTACAGCAGCTTTTGGGCTATCCTCAGTTTGGCCGATCGCGATCGCGGATTCTGACTAATTTCCTCTTCTTGTGCAATAATCGGCTTTTTTGTCAAGACTTTTAATAAAGGTGAATTTCTCAAACCATGCTTTACCGGACGGTCTTCTAAACTGTGGAAACTGATAATCGCAATTCTACCGCCAGGGACAAGGGCATTTGGGGCTTTATCTAAAAAGGTTTCTAGGGATTTTAACTCATCGTTGACGACAATTCGCAGAGCTTGAAAAACACGGGTAGCAGGGTGAATTCTGCCATAACGGTATTTGGGGGGAACTGAAGAAGCGATCGCTTCAGCTAATTCTGTAGTCGTGTGCAACGGTCGGCGTTCTACAATGCGTCTGGCAATGCGCCGCGATAATCTCTCCTCACCGTACTTAAAGAAAATATCAGCTAATTCTGCTTCATCCCAATTATTAATTACATCAGCAGCAGTTAGCGATCGCCCTCGATCCATTCGCATATCCAAATTTGCAGCTTGGCGAAAGCTGAAACCCCTTTCTGCTTGGTCTAAATGGTAAGAACTTACCCCCAAATCAGCTAAAATACCATCGAAAGTGTTGGGGGGAAATTCGTAGTCGGCAAAATTGCGATGAATAAATTGTATGCGATCGCTAAACTCTGCTAATTCTTTCCTTGCTGCGGCTAAAGCATCCTCATCTTGGTCAATTGCCGTTAATTTTACATCTGGTGCAGCTGCTAAAATCAAACGGCTGTGACCTCCACCGCCTACCGTCGTATCAAGATAATGACCTCCTGGAGATACCGCTAGACCTGCAATAACTTCCTGCGGTAAAACTGGTAGATGGGAAAATGTCGGTTCTTCAATAGCTAGCTGACGATTCATGAGACTTAGGCAAAAAACCACAGATGAACTTTAATTATGTATTCTTTTCTTTGTGTCTTTGCGGGTTTATAGCTAAAAAATAGTTTTTAAACCACAAATACACAAAAGGAAAATATCATAAATTCCACAGCCAGCGTCAGCCTTGGATGTGAACTTTAAGCATCTGTAGTGTTATTTCTTACCTTTTTTTTGGTAAATCATCGAATTTGGTATCACTTTTAATTTTTTCTCCATATTTAAATGGCTATTTAAAATAAAAATGAATACATTATCGAGAAATTCGTTTTCCTCTAACAAGCTGTTTACAAGTTTAGAGTGATCGGGTTCCTGAATACCTTCTAAAAAGGTAACTTCTCGCTTCAAAGCTAAAACATAAAGTGGTTTCTCAGGAAAATATTGCAGATTTTTTTGAACTAAGTAAGCACTTATTACTTGCGGGTAACGAGATAACTGCTGACAAAGCTTGTTTACCTCTATATCTGAGACAGTATGAGGTTCCAATTTATCCTTTTCTCTCACATTTGAACGTTCTTGCTGTGCTTTCAAAATTAATTCATGATAATTTTCGGCACGTTCTTGATAAGATTTGGCTTCATTAAGCTTTCCTTGTTGTTTAAGAAAATAGTAAATTATCTGGCAACCTTCTATGACTATATTTGAGTCTTTATCTATTGCTTTCTCGATATATTTTATTCCGCTTATATCCTGATTTTTTAATAATATTTGCCCTAGTAAATAATTAGCTGAGGCATGATGAGCATCACGATGAATAATTTCTTCTAATAGAGGTATTACTGCTTCTTCACCCTCAAAATCCAATGTTAAAAATGCTCTTTGAGTCGCTTCTTCTAAAGTTAGCTGTTGTTCTTGTGATTTGTGATGTAAATCTTTTAATGTAGCTATCGCTTTTTGAAAATCAGCATATTTTTGTCGCCAAGGCGTTGCTATTTTATCTTGCCAATCTTGACTAAAATACCCGATAAATTTTTCTAACCTATGTCCCAAAAATTCTTGGGCAGCACTTATTTCAAGTCGTGCAAATATAGCTACATCTTTCTGAATATTAGATACGTATCCCAAAGCTTTTAGTCTATCTGTTAAGCAAGGATGAGTATCACTATTGTTAGTTTTATCTGTTAAAGCTTCCGTTAAATAAGTACTTGTGATTTCTTCATGAAGTTTCTGACTTAAAGCTTGTTGCATCGCTGTATAAGACATTTTCGGTGGTTCGATTTCTGTCTCTACTTGTTTATAGATACTAGACCAAAAATATCTTTCTAGAAATCTAGCTTTGACCTCCAAACTTATCAAAGCTTTAGCAGCATTTTGATCTCCTGTTATATCAACAGCACATCTATCTGCTTCATATTCATTCATCCGTGCCAATACAAAAGAATAGGCATAAAAAAATGGTGTATACCATGTCAAAAACCGCTCAAAGATTAACCAGGATATTTCATTTCCACTTTGTCGAAATCCTGTAACAATGCGATACCAAGTTGCACGTTGGCGATAAATCCAGCCACTAAAGCGGCTGTGATTTCCTGATAAATGTCCCAGTTCATGGGCTAAGACGGCACGAAATTGTTCGGGCGGCAGTGCTAGCATGAGTGGTAGACCGACAATTAAGTAATTTTGCTGCCATCCCAGCAAACCTAAGCGTGGTATTTGGACAACCCCTGCATTAAAATCGTTGGTCAACAGGATGTGGTGAAACCGTGGAGCTTTTAGCTTCGATGAGATTTCGTTAATTAAAGAATAGAGATTGGGTACATCCTTAGATTGTAGTGGTAAACCTGTAGGTGGGGAAAAAGAAACCCATAGCGATCGCGCTAACACCAATGCGAACGCCAGCAAAAACAGAACACCTTTCAAAGATGAGGCATTAACTGAATGAGCGTTAAGCATCAAAAAGATAATACCTACTAACAAAGTCAACGTTACACCTAAAACCAAAAATATATATGCGTAGCCCAAAGTAGCCAAAAAAGCAACGTGCAATTTATAAAGACGCGGTTGTTTATTAGCAAAAACTTCTAACTTCTGAATTAGCTTATCAAAACGCTCTTGATTGAAAGTCATAGATGAGTATCAGGGTCATAAAACTGTAATATAACTGACACAATATCTCTATGACTTACGTAAAAACTCAGAATTCATTGGGCATTATGCATTGGGCATTGTCCCCTTGTCCCAGCACAATGAGGTGAAAAAAATCCGATGCCTCAATTAAGTGGATATCGAGCTTCCATATAATAGTTGAAGAAGTGCAACAAACTAAAACATTCTGGTTGGCATCTTAGCGGTTCAATTTAAAATTTGCCTTCAGCACGCTACACGAACACAACGGGAGAACACAAAATCTATGACCAGACTAGAAACCCGCACTGAACCAATGGTGCTAAACATGGGGCCACACCACCCCTCAATGCACGGGGTTCTGCGGCTAATCATGACTCTGGATGGCGAGGATGTTGTTGACTGTGAACCAGTCATCGGCTATTTGCACCGGGGAATGGAAAAAATTGCTGAGAACCGCACTAATGTAATGTACGTTCCTTACGTTAGTCGCTGGGACTACGCGGCGGGAATGTTCAACGAAGCTGTCACTGTTAACGCCCCAGAAAAACTTGCAGGTGTCGCTGTTCCCAAACGCGCTAGCTACATCCGCGTCATTATGCTGGAGTTGAACCGTATCGCTAACCACTTGCTATGGTTTGGCCCCTTCCTCGCTGACGTAGGCGCTCAAACTCCCTTCTTTTACCAGTTCCGCGAACGGGAGATGATTTATGATTTGTGGGAAGCAGCCACAGGTTATCGGATGGTAAATAACAACTACTTCCGCGTTGGTGGAGTAGCGGCTGATTTACCTTACGGTTGGGTAGATAAATGTCTGGAATTCTGCGACTACTTATTACCCAAAGTTGATGAGTACGAACGTTTAGTAACCGATAACCCCATCTTCCGGCGACGTGTTGAGGGTATTGGTACTATCACGCGAGAAGAAGCAATTAACTGGGGACTTTCTGGCCCAATGTTACGCGCTTCTGGCGTGCAATGGGATTTACGAAAAGTTGACCATTATGAATGCTACGACGATTTCGACTGGGATGTGCAGTGGGAAACCGCCGGTGATTGCTTTGCCCGTTATGTGGTGCGGATGCGGGAAATGCGCGAATCTGTGAAGATTATTCGCCAAGCAATTAAAGGACTTCCTGGCGGCCCTTACGAAAATCTGGAAGCCAAGCGTTTAGCCGCAGGTAAAAAATCCGAGTGGGACGCATTTGATTACCAATTCATCGGTAAAAAAGTTTCGCCGACTTTCAAGATGCCCAAGGGTGAAATCTACGCCCGTGTAGAAAGTGGTAAAGGTGAATTGGGAATTTATTTGGTTGGCGATGATAATGTCTTCCCTGCACGATGGAAGATTCGCGCCGCAGATTTCAACAATCTCCAGATTGTGCCACATTTACTACGCGGGATGAAGGTTGCAGATATTGTGGTGATTCTCGGTAGTGTTGACGTAATTATGGGGTCTGTGGATAGGTAGAGTAAATATCTATCTCAGTAATTTTTAGAGCAGTTGTATTACAGTGCAACTGCTCTATTTTTTTGATTATTTAGGATTTGACTATCGCAATTCCTAGTTACGTGAGGTACAGAAATAATGTTTTTAAACGCAGAGGAGCGCAGAGTCAAACGCAAAGGTACGCAGAGGCTTACCTAATTTTATTAGTGATTTACTCAGTACCTCAGCAGGTCGGGAAACGCTATATACCAAACTAATAAATAAAATACCAATTTCATCAGACCATCTGACTCTAAAATTTTCAAAGCTTTTAAATGCATACTCAGAACGTTTAATCAGTTTAAGAATGAAATCATCAGGGTGCATTAAAGTAAAAAATATTGACCCTTTACTAACTACCTTTTTCTATGACACCTTCGACAAACCAGGTTTATCCCGTAATTTGGCACAACGACTCAGTGTCACTAATTGACCAAACTCGCTTACCCAATGAATATACATTTGTAGAAATTCACCGCAGTGAAGATATGGCGCGGGCGATTAAAACTATGATTGTGCGAGGTGCGCCTGCAATTGGTGTAGCTGCGGCTTATGGAATGTATCTTGGTGCAAGGGAAATTAAAACAAGCGATCGCACCGAATTTTTGCAACACTTAGATAAAGTAGCCCAGTTGTTGCGTTCTACTCGTCCGACGGCGGTAAATTTATTTTGGGCAATTAGCCGGATGCTGAAAGCCGCCTACGAAACGCTGGGAACAGTAGAAGAGATTAAGCAAACCCTTTTCCAAACAGCCCAAGCAATCAACGTTGAAGATTTGCAAACCTGTCAAGCGATCGGCGACAATGGTTTAGCAGTCTTGCCTACTACCCCAGAAAAGCTAAGGTTGCTTACTCACTGCAATGCTGGGGCATTAGCTACAGCCGGATATGGCACAGCTTTGGGTGTTGTACGTTCTGCTTGGAGGGAAGGACGTTTAGAACGTTTATTTGCCGACGAAACCCGTCCTCGTTTGCAAGGCGCAAAACTCACCACTTGGGAATGCGTGCAAGAAGGTATTCCAGTTACATTAATTACTGATAATATGGCAGCCCATTGCATGAAACAGGGTTTGATTCATGCTGTAGTTGTGGGTGCCGATCGCATTGCTGCTAATGGCGACACTGCTAATAAAATTGGTACATACAGTGTAGCGATCGCAGCTAAAGCTCATAATATCCCCTTCTTTGTCGCTGCGCCCCTTTCCACCGTTGATTTTGAATTAGCTGATGGCAGCCAAATTCCCATTGAAGAACGCGAACCAACAGAAATCTATCAAGTTGGCGATACCATTCTCACACCTGCGGGTGTAGATTTTTACAACCCAGCTTTTGATGTCACCCCGGCTGAGTTGATTACAGCCATCATTACAGAGAATGGAGCGATCGCACCCGATCGATTAGCAAAATCACAGGTAAAGCAAGTACCGATTAGCTTAAATCCGAATTAATGAAGAACTTACGCTGAATTCTCGATAACTCTAAATCCGAATAAGGGAAACTTTATAAGGGATTGCCCCAAAAAAATCTCCGACTTTTTAGAAAAGCCGGGGACTTTGTTTTTGACTACTTTAAAATCTGACGGATCAAAATTTCTCAGCAATTTTTTTAATAATTTTATCTAAACTTCATATTTGGACTAAATTCAATAAGTAAAATCCGCAATTACTTTCTCAAAATAAGCTTTGACTTACTCAAACCCCAGTTTGCTTACTCATTTTGGTGTTTTCCGCAAGTAAAAGAAGCTTTTGCTTTCTCAAAACAAGCTTTTACTTACTCATTTTGGTGTTTTCCGCAAGTAAAAGAAGCTTTGACTTTCTCAAAAGAAGCTTTTGCTTACTCATTTTGGTGTTTTCCGCAAGTAAAAGAAGCTTTGACTTTCTCAAAAGAAGCTTTTGCTTACTCATTTTGGTGTTTTCCGCAAGCAAACGAAGCTTTGACTTTCTCAAAATGCCATTTGACTTACTCAAACCCCAGTTTGCTTTTTGATTTTGGTGTTTTTTGCAAATAAAATGCCATTTCGCTTTTTTAAAATGGTTGATTTATTAGAGGATGTCTGAGGAGTATTAAATATTTGTCGATCTCCCCTAACCACTCTTAAAAAAGCTAGGGTTGTATGCATAAGTTAAATTACCCCCCTTAATCCCCCCTTGCAAAGGGGGGAGACAAGAGATCCAGTTCTCTCCGTTTTAGAAGGGGGGAAACAAGAGATCCAGTTCTCTCCGTTTTAGAAGGCGGGAAACAAGACATCCAGTTCTCTCCGTTTTAGAAGGCGGGAAACAAGACATCCAGTTCCCTCCCCTTTACAAGGGGAGGGTTAGGGTGGGGTAATTCAACTTGTGACTAATTAACCCTAATAGAATTAACCAAAATGTTGAATAATTGCCTCGGCAAATTCAGAACATTTTAAGGGTTCAACAGGTGGTTCTAGCAACCGGGCTAAATCGTAGGTTACTTGACTACTGGCGATCGCATCGCTTAAACCTTTCTTAATTAGGTCTGCGGCTTCTTGCCAACCCAAAAATTCCAGCATCATCACACCAGACAAAATCACTGAACCAGGATTAATCCGATCTAAGCCGGCGTGTTTGGGTGCAGTGCCGTGGGTAGCTTCAAATATGGCACTAGAATCACCAATATTTGCCCCTGGCCCCATTCCCAATCCCCCAACAATCGCAGCAGCCGCATCAGACAAATAATCGCCGTTTAAGTTCATCGTCGCCAAAATCGAATACTCATCTGGTCTGGTTTGGATTTGTTGGAAAATACTGTCAGCAATCCGGTCATTCACCAAAACTTTCTCTTTCCATTTGCCATCGCCGTGAGTTGCCCAAATTGAGTTAAGAACAGTTTCAACTTCCTTGACAATTTGCGCTTTCTTCTCCTCAGTGAGACTATCAAACCCAGGATCGATCTCGCGGGCGTTTTCTTCCAAGGAAATATTCGGATTTTTCTCCTTGTTACTCAAAATCCAAGATTCTCGTTCGGTAACAGTTTCTTGGCGAAATTCGCTGGTTGCTAGTTCATAACCCCAATCGCGGAAAGCGCCTTCGGTGTACTTCATAATGTTGCCCTTATGCACCAAAGTCACTTGTTGCTTGTGTTTGGGCAATAGCAAAGCGTGTTTAATGGCACGTCTAACTAGACGCTGAGAACCAGTTTTGCTGATGGGTTTGATGCCAATCCCAGAATCAAGAGGAATGCGTTTTTTTCTGTGTTCTGGGGTGGCGGGGATCAGTTCTTCATTGAGAATTTTAATTAAGCGATCGCCGATTTCGCTACCTTGTCGCCACTCAATGCCTAAATAAATATCTTCCGTATTCTCCCGATAAACAATTACATCCAGCTTTTCAGGATTTTTGTGGGGTGAGGGTGTACCTGCATAGTAACGACAAGGACGCACGCAGGCATACAAGTCAAAAATTTGTCGCAGCGCTACATTTAAAGAACGAATTCCCCCCCCAACGGGAGTAGTCAAAGGCCCTTTAATAGCTACACCATACTCTTCAATTGCCGTCAAAGTGTCTTGAGGCAAATACTGATAAGTCCCGTATAAATCGCAAGCTTCGTCGCCAGCGTAAATTTTGAACCAGCTAATTTGACGTTGATTCTTATATGCTTTGGCTACCGCCGCATCTAACACTTTTTGGGTAGCAGGCCAGATGTCTATACCTGTGCCGTCGCCACGAATAAAAGGGATAATTGGATTGTCCGGTACAATTGGTTCACCATTTTTGAAGGTGATTTTTGCTCCGGTTGCGGGGGGGGTAATCTTTTCGTACATCGTTCACACACTCCTAATCATACGCTGCTATTCAAAAAACCTTATGTGGCAGGCTTGTATATTGGGCACTAGGGATTGGGTAATGGGGATTGGGAATTGAGGATTGGGAATTGAAAAGAGACAACGAAGTGATTTTTTCAATAATTCCCCCTTCTTCATCCATGTTCCCTCAGTCCCCAGTCCCCAGTCCCCAGTCCCCAATCCGCAGATTTTCCCCCTATTCCCCTTGTACATTATTTGGGGATTAAGTGTGGGATTCAGTGAAGCGATCGCAATTTTGTACGATCAAAAATAGTAAACTACTTTTCGCTATCAGTACTTCACTTTAAAGAATGCCCGATAGCTTACCGCTCTTTCACTGACCGTTAACACAAGAATGGCATGACAGACCCAATGATTTTATCAGGCCCTGCAAATGACATCGACTCCCTCCGACAACCGTTAATCGCTGGGTCTGAAAAAGTCCAACAGCAGATAATCCCACAATTAGCTGAGTTGGGTAATGAGGGATTAGACGTGTTGATGGAATTTTTACTGAAACGGCGTGAGAACCCAGTGACTTGGATTGATGGCAAAGCTTACCAAGTCCTTTACAGTTCTGATGCACCTCAAGCCAAAGAATTTTTGCGCTCCTGTTTTCCTGAAGGAATTGTACCTCTAAAATCAGAGTGCGGGATTAACTACAATTCTTTGCAACAGCTACTAGCTACTCAAGACTTCCAAGCAGCCGATCGCGTCACCATCGAAAAAATGTGCGAACTATCAGGGCCAACGGCTGTACAACGAAAATGGTTGTACTTTACTGAGGTAGAAAATATCTCGGCTGTTGACTTGCAAACCATTAACAACCTCTGGTTAGTCCACTCGGAAGGTAAATTTGGTTTTTCAGTGCAGCGAGAAATTTGGTTAAGTTTGGGTAAAAACTGGGAGAATTTCTGGCCGAAAATTGGCTGGAAAGCAGGTAATAACTGGACGCGATACCCTAACGGGTTTACCTGGGATTTGAGTGCGCCTAGAGGTCATTTACCCCTTTCTAATCAGCTTCGGGGAGTAAGAGTCTTTGCTTCTTTACTCTCTCACCCAGCTTGGTCGAAGAATTCAGAAAAATGATTTTGAGCCTACGTACAAATAGATTATGATTAATCCCACGAACCGAGAATTCTACGTCATCATTGAACGGGATGAAGATGGCTACTATGTTGGAGAAGTTCCTCAGCTAAAAGCCTGTTACAGCCAGGGAGAAACAATTGATGAGTTGATGGTTAATATGAAAGAAGTAATTGAACTTTGTTTAGAAACAACAAGTGATGAAAAAATACCAGAATTTATAGGTATTCAAAAGGTAGTAATTTAATGCCAAAACTACCAGTTTTAACAGGCAAAACAGTTATTAACGCCCTTGAAAAAATAGGATTTCAGGCGGTGCGTCAAAAAGGCTCTCATGTACAAATGCAACATGAAGATGGGCGGTTAGTAACTATTCCTGTTCATGCTGGTAAAACAATAGGTAAAGGATTATTACGCAAAATACTACGCGATGTTGAACTTACAAGGGAAGAGTTTATAGGTTTGCTGGAATAATAGACTTGGGAAGTTTTCCACTAATCCCAAATCCACAATCTCAAATTAGATAATGGCAAACGTTCGTCTAGAAGATATTAAGCGTAGATTCAATAATGTCACCGCGATCGAGGACATTACCTTTGAAATTCCTGATGGTGAATTTTGGGTTTTAGTTGGGCCATCGGGTTGTGGTAAATCTACAATTTTACGAACGATCGCCGGTTTAGAAACCGCTACATCTGGCAAACTCTATATTGGCGATCGCTTGGTAAATAATATTCCAGCCAGACAACGGGATGTGGCGATGGTGTTCCAAAACTACGCTCTCTATCCTCACATGAGTGTGGCCCAAAACATCGCCTTTGGCTTGCAAATGCGAAAAGTTGACCGAAAAATCATTCAAGAACGAGTGATGAATGTGGCGCGATCGCTTTCTCTGGATCATTTGCTAGATCGTAAACCCAAACAACTTTCTGGGGGACAGCAACAAAGGGTAGCATTAGGGAGAGCGATCGCTCGCGAACCCCAAGTCTTTTTACTTGATGAACCTTTATCTAATTTAGATGCCCAATTGCGCGATGATACCAGGGCAGAATTGAAACAACTACATCAAGAATTAGGGATTACAACTATTTATGTCACTCACGATCAAGTTGAAGCGATGACTTTGGCCGATAAAATTGTCGTGCTAAATCGCGGACGAATTCAACAAATTGGCGATCCCCAAACGATTTATGCAAATCCTGCTAATCAGATGGTGGCAAATTTTTTAGGCAGTCCGCCAATGAATATTTTGCCTGCAATCTATCAAAATAATGGTTTCGATGTGAACGGACAGTTATTAGCAATCCCAACAGTTGTGAAAGGAAAATTACAGTCGCGTCAAGGACACAGTTTTGATTTGGGAATTCGTCCAGAGCATATAAAAATAAACACTGATACTGACTCAGAACACAGTACTCAAAACTCAGGATTATTATCGGTTGAAGTTAAAGTTGTAGAACCTTTGGGAAGAGAAACTTTGATTCGTGCTGGTTTACCCGGTTCGGCGGTAATGCTGAATATTCAGGTAGGCTCTGATGTGCGTCTTCGTCCAGGCGATCGCCTTTCTCTACAACTTGATTTAAATCACTTGTTTGTATTTGATCCCAAAACTGGGGACAGAATACTATAAGCGCTTCGGAGTGTAAAATATAATTGTTTTGTGCGCGATCGCTGTGACGGAGTGTAGGGGCAATCGCTGTAATTCGTGGCGAGGGATAGGTTAGCGATCGCATCCAGAATCATCATCACACCGCCGTTAATCCAATTTTTGACCGTAACTCTGACTTTGCCCCTGCGTCGTGCGATCGCGGTCATTTGTTAACCCAATAGCGAAAATTTGCTGTATCTCTTGCTGAGTAAGAACCTTGGCTGGCCCATGCCGATTTACTTTCACCTTTGGCCGCTACACCCCGTTAACTGTTAATTTTCAGGTTACAGCAGTGTGAAGTGTTTATATCCATAATCAGGATGAAATAATGATTCAATCACTACAAAAACTATTTACATTTGATGAATATTTAGAGTTTTTAGAAACACAACCGGAAAACATTCGTTATGAATTACACGATGGAGATATTATTCAAATGCCGCCACCATCAGGCAAACACGAGCAAATAGTAGCATTTTTAACAATGATGTTAGGGTATGAGTGTCTTCGTTTTAAACTTAATTACGGTATACCTAAAACAGCAACAGTGAAGCCAGAAAATAAAATATCAGGGTACTATCCTGATGTTTTATTAATGAATTTTTCTAACTTGGGTAATGAACCATTATGGGAGAAACAATCTATCCTTAGTAAACCAGCTTCAATTCCATTAGTGATTGAAGTGGTTAGTACTAACTGGAGAGATGATTATCATAAAAAGTTTGCTGACTATGAAGAAATGGGTATTCAAGAATATTGGATTGTGGATTATGCTGCTTTGGGTAGCAAGGAATTGATAGGCGACCCCAAACAACCAACAATCACAATTTACTCTTTAAGTGATGAGGGTGAATATCGTGGTAAACAGTTTAGAGGAGACGACCGTATAAAGTCTCCAACATTTCCAGATTTAAATCTAACTGTTGAACAAATTTTTTCAGTACGTTATTGATAAACAGGTGTTTCCCGACATTTCACCAAAAATACAAAACACCAAACAACTAAGAATTAATAAAATGACAACTAAAAATGTTGATAAATACGCCGATGTTGCTCCTAAATCTAAGGAGTAAATTAAACCTATTGCTAAAGAAAATAGTCAAATACATATAATTGTCACCCTGCTCACGAAAGGAGCAACGCTCAATGAATTTGATAATGAGAAAAGGAATATCGGAACCGGACGGGAAGGATCGCGAGCATTGTTCGGTAAATACATAAAACGTGTATGGGGATACGGGACTAAGCGTACTGTTGACCCGTCCGATCCTACTAACATAGATAAGTATGTGTTTCATTTACACTTACCCCCAGGACTCGATCAGCCTATATTTGATTTTAAGCGAGGAAACAAATAAGAAGAAAGTATAATGTGGGTGAAATGCCTGACGACCTCGATTAACTACCCAATACCCTACAATTCCCTTAACACCCCGTAGCGTCTCTTGTGACGATAGAGTTTGTTTTTTGGTGGTTGGGTGCGAACCTATGATTAGTTGCAAAAAGATAGTTTAAGTAAAAATACATAACGTTTTGAATGTTAGTACTTAATATTACAAGTCTTGTAAATAGTTTCTTAAACTGCCATAAATAATCACAATTAACAATTTTTTGTAGCCAGAATCTAAGAAAATAAAAACTGCAATAGAGACTTCATGGATTAGCTGCAAAAACTTATATGACTATTAATCGACGCCATTTCTTGTTTTTACTGACATCAGGTGCCGGTGCTTTTGCATTAGATGCTTGTGCATTGGCAGAGAAATCTCCTGAGAGAAACACTGCAATTCCTGAAACAACACCAAACACAATAGCAAATACAACACCAAATAAACCAGGTACTATCCAACTACCACCTTTACCTTACGCCTACGAAGCACTGGAACCGCACATCGATGCCAAAACGATGCAATTTCACCACGATAAACATCACGCAACTTATGTGAAAAACCTGAATGCAGCCTTAGAAAAACATCCAGAACTCAAAGGTAAAACTGTTGAAGAACTGTTGCAAAAACTTGACAGTGTACCACAAGATATTCGCAAAACAGTACGTAATAATGGCGGCGGTCATGTCAACCACTCAATGTTCTGGCAAATTATGAAGCCAAAAGGTGGGGGAGAACCAACAGGAAATATCGCCTCCGCAATTAATCAAAATTTTGGTTCTTTTGCAGCTTTCAAAAAACAGTTTAATGAAGCTGGTGCTGGCCGTTTTGGTAGTGGTTGGGTTTGGCTAGTGCGTAACAAAGGTGGCAAGTTGGAAGTAACAACTACAGCTAACCAAGATACTCCCTTAAGTGCAGGTAAATATCCCATCCTGGGTAACGATGTATGGGAACATGCATATTATCTCAATTACCAGAATCGCCGCGCTGATTATTTAGATGCATGGTGGAACGTGGTTAATTGGGATGAGATTAACAAGCGGTTTGCAGCAGCAAGTAAATTTGCCTAAAACCAGACAACAATTTAGAGTCACAGGCGCTTAAAAATTGGCGACAGAATGTTCTTTCTGTTGCCAGTTTTTTGATGCGATCATCTAATCATTATTCATCTTTTGAAAATGATTTTCTTTAATAATTAGTTTTCTTCAATTATTGCAGGTATTTTTTTTTATTTTTTGAGATTTAATATAGCTTGATTTTACGTTAAAAATAAGAATATATCTCAACAAATCTTGTAATTAATCTTACCTGTATAGTGCTATATTTATGTTGAAAAAAATTATATAAGAATTGCAATTTCGGATTTAATCATCACAATACATGAAATTTAGAATCTTTCTTTAAATGTCGAATTTAAATTTGATTATAAGGAGGATGTTCTCATGAAGATTGGTTGCAAATTATTAACGGTTGCTTTAACTGTTCCATTGCTTCTTGGAATTGTAAATTTTAAAGCACAAGCTGAAGTTACTAGACAATGGGGTGTAGGTGGCGATATTCCCGTTCCTGGCGATTATGATAATGATGATAGAACTGATTATGCAGTCTGGCGACCGAGTAATGGCACTTGGTATGTCATTAATAGTTCTACAGGTGTAGCAGTTACTAGACAATGGGGCGTTGGTGGCGATATTCCCGTTCCCGGCGATTATGATAGCGATCGCAAAACTGATTATGCAGTCTGGCGACCGAGTAATGGCACTTGGTATGTGATTAACAGTTCTACAGGTGTAGCAGTTACTAGACAATGGGGCGTTGGTGGTGATGTTCCTGCTCCTGGGAGATACGATAATGATGGTAGAACTGATTATGCAGTCTGGCGACCGAGTAATGGCACTTGGTATGTGATTAACAGTTCTACAGGTGTAGCAGTTACTAGACAATGGGGCGTTGGTGGTGATGTTCCTGCTCCTGGGAGATACGATAATGATGGTAGAACTGATTATGCAGTCTGGCGACCGAGTAATGGCACTTGGTATGTGATTAACAGTTCTACAGGTGTAGCAGTTACTAGACAATGGGGCGTTGGTGGTGATGTTCCTGCTCCTGGGAGATACGATAATGATGGTAGAACTGATTATGCAGTCTGGCGACCGAGTAATGGCACTTGGTATGTGATTAACAGTTCTACAGGTGTAGCAGTTACTAGACAATGGGGCGTTGGTGGTGATATTCCTGCCCCTGGCAATTATGATTTCTCTATTAGGAATGACTTCGCAGTTTGGCGACCGAGTAATGGCACTTGGTATATTTTTGGGAATTAGGCTCTTTTTCTCGCACTCTTACTCAAAGAGGTTTTTGAGTAGGTACACCTACAGCACGAGGAAAATTAGCTGGAGTGGTAGCTACCTTACGCAAATACACACAGTGGCGGATGCTGTGGCTTAACGGTGTTGTAAATTGTTCGATTGATTCAATTACACCACCCAACTGCTTCACAGCATTCTTTAAAGCAGCTGTTTCATCCTCTGTCCAATTACCGCGATAAATTATGGCTAAACCTCCCTGTTTTAGCAGTGGTAGGGTATATTCTGCACAGACAGAGGCTGCCCCTACAGCACGGATCAATGCAATATCATAAGCTAATCGATGTTGGCGGTGCTGACCGATTTCTTCAGCCCTACCAACAAGAGTTTTGGCATTGGTAAGGGCAAGTTCAGTTAATATATTGTCGAGAAAAGTAATTTTTTTCCGAGTGGAATCGAGAAGAGTAATTGGGCAATTAGGTACAGTAATTGTCACTGGAATACCTGGAAAACCTGCACCTGTACCAATATCGATGATCGTAGGGTAAGCAGGAGAGAAATTTGCTGATAACAGAGGTGCAATTCCTCGCAGAGAATCCCAGAGATGTTTTTCCCAAAACTCTTGAGGTTCAACGATCCGAGTTAAATTTTGTTGGCGATTACCTTCTAGAATTAACTCATAAAGCTTTTGAAATTGCGCTTGTTGTTGAAGAGTTGGTTGCCAATTGAGAGTTTTCTGCCAGATTTCTGCCATCTCAGGCAATAGGTTTGTCATTTGTCATTTGTCATTTGTCATTTGGTATGAGACATGGGACATAGTTTTTCTCTTTGTCCCCTTGTCCCCTTGTCCCCTTTTCCCCCTGCTTTTTTCTCACACCGTTGGTAGAGGTTCTTTAACTTTGGATTCTAGTGTCTTTGGGTCTACTGATTCTAGTTCGCCGTGGTTGAGTGTCCAGCAACGGTCTGCGATCGCTAACAGATCCCCTGCATCGTGTGTCACAATTAACAATGTCCAATCTTGTTTCAGTTTCGCTAATAAATTTATCAATTGCCGACGCATTGACCAATCTAAACCAGCTGTGGGTTCATCCAATAACAGTAAATTTGGCTGGCGAATTAATTGGACTGCCAAAGCTAAACGTCGTTGCTGACCACCACTCAAAGCATAAGGGGCAGCAGAAAGCGATAAATGCTCTAATCCCACTTCACTCAGCGCCTGTCTAACTCGTTCTGACCCTAACTCAGGATGTCCTAAACGCAATTCTTCTAAAATCGAACCACCGCAAAAGTGCCGCTCTGGAAACTGAAATACTAACCCGGCTAATTGTTGTAACTGTTCGGCTATAAGTTCTTGTTCCCGCCAGAAGAGAGCGCCAGTAGTGGGTTCGGCTAGTCCAGACAAAATTTCTAGTAAGGTACTTTTACCGGAACCACTCGGGCCAATAATCAAACCTAGCTGCTGGGGTGCTAATTCTAAATTGATCGATTTGAGAATCGCTGTTGGGCACGCTGTGGGATGATAATTTACATTTCGGAGATAAAGCATTTGTTAAGATTACCAAAAAGTCAGCAAATTACTGATTAGCTACACTGAGAGTGTCTGGAAAATTCTAGAAAAAAATTTACAGCGTATTACCTGGATTAACACCTTAATTTAGCAGCAAGAATTATCCACTTTTTCTCCATTGTGGCAGACTAAGCCTGAAATAATGGCTAGAGCAAGCCTGCAAACATGGAAAGATTACCAATATATAAGAAAATTTTGGTTGAAGCAAAGGCAAGTTGAAATTAACCATTTTTGCATTCTAAGTAACACATACAACTATTTCAACCGCAATTATTCTGAGGGTTAAAATGACTAAAAGGTTTTCTTTGCCTCAATTAGTAGTGTCTGCTCAACTCATTACCCTTGCTCAGACTGCTTTTGTAGGTGCGATCGCACTTAATATCTGGGTAAATCCTTCACTTGCTGGCGATCCGTTTCGCGATCGCGAACCTCATCAAATTGGCGACCAAACAGAAGCAGCTTTTAAAGCAATTTTCCAACAGGGCAACTATCCAGCAGCACAGCGTTATCTAGAACAAGCACTATCCAAAGAGCCAAATGAACCTCTAGCTTATGCCATGAGCGCATCTTTAGCATACGGAAATAAGGATTGGGCTAAACTAGATACTTACAGCCAAAAAACTCTAGAAACTGGACAAAAACTGATTGCTAGCGATCCATTGCGTGGTAATTTATACACTGCTGTTGGTCATTTTTTAGAAGGTGCAGTAGTTATCACCCGTGAAGGTACTGTCAATGGTGTACCCCAAGCTTTTAGTCGGCTGCGGCAAGTTTATGAATATTTAGACAAAGCCGAAGCAATTTCTGCCAACGATCCAGAACTGAATTTAATCAAGGGTTATATGGATTTATTATTGGCGGTTAATTTGCCTTTTGCTAGCCCAGATCAGGCAATTGGACGCTTAGAAAAAAATGCTGCTCCTGAGTATTTAGTGGATCGGGGTATTGCTCTTGCTTACCGGGATTTAAAACGGTATCCACAGGCGCTAGAGTATGTCAACCGGGCGATCAAAACGACATCTGATAATCCAGAAATTTATTATCTTAAAGCCCAAATACTGAAGCGACTGGGGCAAAGAGAAAAAAGTCAGCAGATGATCCAGGAAGCGATCGCTAATTTTGACAAAGCATTGACTAAAAAATCCCAACTCCCAGGCGATTTAGTCAAACAAATTGAGCGCGAACGCAATAGTGCTGTTAGCCTTAAGAATCCTGGATAATTGGGCATTGGGCATTGGGCATTGGCGATTAAGTTTTATTCTCTATTCCCTATGTCCCATGCCCCATTCCCTACTTTGATATGCTTATTTGCAGACAAGTAATTGAGATATTAAACCAAAATGGAGATTCAGTTCCGCGAAATTAATCCTTTTGATGTGTGGATTTGGCTAAAATTCAGCACAAATCCTTCTGCGCGTGAAAAGCAGTATGTAGAAGAAGTTTTCAATTCCTGGTTTTATCTGGGTAAATTGGGTGCATTTAATGCAGAGAATCTTCAGGTGCAGGACACTGGACTCGATATCAGCTACATGAATTATGATGAACAAGGGTATGATAAAAGCCTACTAGCACTGATGCACAACATCGGTGAGTTTGAATATGAGGGTCAGTGGGGGCGTTGTTGGTTTGACTTAGGAACCAGTGATGCGATCGCATTGGATATTTTAATCAACGCTCTCACCCAGCTAAGTCAGGAATATGTCACCATTGAAGAATTGTACATCGGTGGTGAAAATCCAGATTGGCCTATTGAGGATAGCGAAAGTCGTCCTCAGTCTATTTATGATAATTAGTTACAAAAATGAATAAAGCAGGTGAAATTCGGGTAATAGCCTTGGGGTTAATTCGGAATGGCGATCGCATTTTTGTTTCTGAAGGCTACGATCCCGTAAAACAAGAAACATTTTATCGTGCTTTAGGCGGTGGTGTTGATTTTGGTGAAACCAGCCACGCCGCCTTAAAACGGGAATTTCAAGAGGAAATTCAGGCAGACTTAACCAATATTAAATATCTTGGTTGTATAGAGAACCTGTTTACATTTAATGGTAGGCAAGGTCATGAAATTATTCAGCTTTATCAATGTGACTTTGTTGATTCCAAATTTTATCAACTGGAAAGTTTAGTTTTTTCTGAATCACCACATCATAAACATAGAGCCTTATGGATAGACATCTCTCGCTTAAAATCTGGAGAATTAAGATTAGTACCCGAAGTATTTTTTGACTATTTATAAAGAATATGGAACTTTACTAAGATTACTTAGCTGTTAATTATGTTACTGCACTCAGCAAAGACACAATATACTGGTTGAGACTAACGCCCTCCCGTTCACAAGTCTCAGCTAAACGTCGATGTAAAGATTTCGGCATCCGTACTAGTAATTTACCGCTATAGCTATCGTTACTACTTGGTAAGGGAATATTATCATCGGCTTCATAAGCTGTCTCAATCCACAATTCCCGTGCCTCATTGAGATTTGCCATTGTTTCTTCAAGAGTTTCGCCTTGGGTAAGACATCCAGGTAAATCTTTAATTTGAGCTACATATCCATTCTCTGGGTCAGGGTAAAGTGTTACAGGGTACTGAAGATTTAAATAATATTCTAAGGATGGCTTCTCAATCTGCTGGTTCTTCTGGTTCAGTGTCTTCATCAATCCACTCTTCTAAATTTAATAGTTCAACTATTTGCTGTACATAGACTCCTTTAACTTTTTGTCCTCCTGTTTTGGGTACAGTGATGGTTTTACCTTGGGAGTCTCGGAAGCTATGATGGCTACCCTTAGACCTTTTCTCTTCAAAGCCAAAAGCTTCCAATAGATAGTAAACTTCCTGAAACCGCACTTCTGGAGGTCGTTTTAGGAACTGATCTACTAATTTTCTTAATTTGCTCATTGAGAAATGATACTATATATAGTATCAAAATTTTGAGAGATAAAAAAGCGATCGCTTGTTGTATAAAAAAAGGGCGATCACTTTAATCGAATCCGATCTACGTTAATTCTGCTTTAGATTTCGCCACCGTTTGCGCACAGTAAGCACCCATCTTTTAATCCAAATTGGGTATGCGAGCGCACTGTGTCGCTACAACTGAGAGAGCAACTTGTTATATTCTGCGTGTGAACCAAGCCAAAACCAAATAACGGTATCTCCATCTAACTGTCCAACCGCTCGATAATTTTTGCTAATCCGTGCTGAATAAATTGGTAGTTCTGTTGAACTTTTTTGAAGCGCAAGCTTGGATGACTCGGATCTTGTTTGAAGAGGCGGTATGCCTCACGCGTTTGCTCTTGAACTTGCTCAGGTAGATCAATCAGCAAACCCTTGACGAAACCGAGCGGTTATACGTGACTTCAGAATGTATCTGGATCTAACTCTTGGGTTTTACCTGCACGGTATTCAGCCATCGCTTCGGTTGCAAGTTTGGCAAACATATCTGGAGAACGGGCAAAAGCTTCATCCCAACGGCGTTCATCTTCTAGTTCTGCTAAAATCATTGTCGCGATGCCTACGGCGGGCTACGCCTACGCATCTTGTTCATTGGCAGGTAAATTTTTTAGTTTAGCGATCGCTTGTTCAAGTAGCTCAGTTATAGCTGTTAATCGTTACGAAAGTCATACTATAAATTATCTCTGCTTGCACTCTGTTGGGATTGTTTGCGATCACTAATAATGCAGTGGAGGTTAATATTACCTTCTCATAGAAGCCGGAACATCTGAGTCAGGTGAGTTCCGAAAAATAGCTCCACGGGCAAGTAGATTAGCTTTATCTTCTTCTGTTAAGCCACGATTTTCTCCAAAGATAGTGCTTTCTACAACAGTATTGGTGAAGTCAGCCTCACTAAGGTTAGCTCCAATAAGGTTTGCATAGCTAAGGATGGTATTTAGAAGATTGCTCCCACAGAGATCAGCCCTGTAAAGTTTAGCTCCGCTAAGGTTCGCCTCATGGAGGTTAGCTCCGCTGAGGTCAGCCCCAAGAAAGTTAGCTTCGCTGAAATTAGCTCCTGTGAAGTCGGCTCCGCTGAGGTCAGCCCCAATAAAATTTGACTCATTAAGATGGGATCTACTAAAGTTGACCTCACTGAGATGTCCTCTGCTGAAGTTGGCTTCATTGATATCCGCTTCACTAAAATCGGCTCCGCCTAGATGCGCTCTGCTGAAGTTGGCTTCGTTCAGGTTAGCTCTGCTAAAATTGGCTTCGCTCAGATTAGCTCTGCTGAAGTTGGCTTCGTTCAGATTAGCTCCCTGAAAGTTGGCTCTACTAAGGTGGGCATCTCGAAAGTCAGCATCTTGAAGGTCAGCCATGCCAAGATTCGCACCGCGAAGGTTGGCTCCGCGAAAGTCAGCCCCAGAGAGATTAGCCTCAGATAAGTTAGCTCCACGGAGATTTACTTTACTTAACTGGATCTCTATTGGTGTTTGTTGTCTCCAAGCATTCCATTCATGGATACTGCGCTGGAGTATTGCCAATTGAAAATCTTTAGTTATTAAAGGTTGTGAATGCTGATTTGATTCTTCTTGAGTTAACTCAAAAAGTTGTTTACTTGCTTCTGAACTGTGAAAATTTCGTTTGTACTCATCCCAGGCAACAAAAAGAACTCCAATAAAAATGTACATAGCTAACCAAGAGGAAGGTAGACGACCTCCGGTTACTAACAACAAGATTACAAACCCTAGAAAAACTAATGTCACCTGCTTGACTAATGATTTCAGGTTGACTTGAAGTTTTGTAACCATTGATAAATTAGGGGTTGCCGGCACGTTTACCTCCCTTCTTTGCAAGAAGTTGGTTAAGGTCTGACAGAAAGCGGCTTATTATTCTACCTGCTAGAACAATCCAAAGGCAAAAGTCGGAAATAACAATAATAAAACAGGCATAGCGGTTAACTCCAAATGGGCTTTCTTGCATACATACATCAAACCCTGAGAACTCTTTACCCAAAATCCATTTTCCAATTAAGCTCGGAATTTGGAGTAATAGACTCAGTGCGATCGCATCCTGTACGGACTCGTAAAAATTTTTCCATAGGTCGCCCATCAAAGCTTTGCCAAAGACATCAATAGGAGCTAAGACTGCTGCTAGAACTTTCTCTGCCTTTTCGCGTGGTGTCAGTTGTATCTTGGATGAAGAAGAACTAGATGGAGTCTGTGGAGAAGACATGGACAAAACTAAAAGTTCTTCTTTATTTTAGCCACTACTTACTACTTTTTAGCACATAAATTTTTCGGTATTGTTAGCCTAAAATATATTATTGTTAATAGAACATTAACAAGATTTGGCTTAGGGGAACCATTAGCTGTGCATAAAACAATTAAAGTGACTGATATTAAATGGGCTTATAGCAAAGTGCTAGACACTAGTACCACAGAAGGATTTATGAATAGCCTTTGCCTATTCGTTGGTGAAATAATTAGGAGTGACGAAGTAGGGCTTATTGTTTGGCAGCATCAACCTATCATGATGGTTTGCATCCATAAAGTAGATTTCGAGACTGAGGCAACTTATGCTGAAATGATCACCTTTAAGGATTCAGGATTGAAGGAGATGTTGAACAACTTACATCTTGAAAATAAAGATCCTAAAATAATTTGTTCAGGCTTTGAGGTATTCTGTTACCGTCCGAAACCGGAGCAACCGTATCATCCTAAAATTTATCCTACATACATTCGCGCTAGAGAACAAGCATCAAGAATATTGGATGCATTGTATGCATTGATAATAAATCCAGAAAGAGGAGCTTGTGTTTCGTTTGCTCAAGTTAGTGAGAAGATATCTAAAACTTTTTTTAAGAGATTGTCTAATAAAAACAAAAACCAACATGACCATGATGAAATAAGGAATTTTGCTATTGCTGTAGACACTTGGATGGGAGAATTTTATACAAACGAAATTGGATCAAAACAGTACAAAACTAAAAATAGGTATCCCATTGCTCCTAAACCTCTTGAAGGCGTTGAACTATTTATTATCACCTCAGATGAGGATGATAACCTCATATCCTACCAAACTAAAGTTTAAAGAACGCAATTTTATCTTGGGATCGCTTCCAAGTAGGTTTCTCCATCGGTATTTCTAAAACAATGTGCTGCTTGTTTTCTGGCTTAATCTGACTAAATCCGAGTTTTTTTGCTAACTATTTGAGTTCCATGACTCGTAAAAGTTGATTTGCCGATACTGGTAAAGTACCATAGCGATCGCCTTTAAATCCTAAACTCCACCTTGTAACTTCTCTAGGTTATCTCAACCTGAAATGCCATACTTTTGCTGCATTTCTTGGACAAAATCCCCAATGGGGCGAGTTTGACCAGCGTTGAGTTCCTCGAAACCTTGTCCAATACCAACAATTGTCTCTAACTGATCAATCAGTTGGCGTAATTTACTGGAGTCGATTTTACCAGGATCTAGAAAGGTGACGAGAACTTGGGAGCGATCGCTAATATCTTGCGGTAGCTGGGTGAGGTGAATTTCTCCATCCTGATAAATGCCTTCGACAGTTTTTATCATGAGTTGAAGTTGGGTTGATATTTACTTTAATTTTACTAACTAGACTCAAAGGGCTGGGTATGAAATTCTTGCCTGCTCAAGCGTCAATCATCTTTATAAACTTCTCTACGATGCCCTACTCTGACAACGGTTACTACTAAGACATCATCGTAAATATGATACAAAATCCGATAATCGCCTACTCTGATCCGATAACGATTTTCACCATTTTTTAATTTGCCGACACCATCAGGGCGAGGTTCAAGAGCTAATTGTTGAATTTTGCTCTCTAGTCTTTCTTGAATATCTACGGGTAATTTTTTGAGTTGTTTAGATGCATTTTTGGAAATTTCTACTCGGTAGCTCATGCAGTTTTTTGCTGATGTTCTGACCAAGTTAAAGTACCATTTTCTGCGATATCTTTTAATCCCTCTTCAAAGTCTCTTTCGTCGGACTCGTCTTCCTGCTTACGGATTTTCAACAGTGATAAAATTTCTTGCAATGTATCGTCATAAGCCAGTTCTAATTGTTCATTAATAGCCTTGATTAACGCTTGCCTTTTAGTTGTAGTTTCCATGTTTACACTCTTTTCAATTGCTCGTGATTGTCTATGCTTTGAACACCTTATTTTACTTTAAACTACTTCTCAGCAAGTCTGAGATATGTTTTCACTTGATGACTAATCTTTTTATCCCAATCAAACAACAGCCGCCTCTGGAATCGCACCTTGCATTCTCCCGAAAGCATCAATCAAATTTTGCAATTGTTGATCTGCTTTAAAAACTCCTAATCCGCGCACAGTCACTTTCCCCGGAGAATACACAAAGCGCGTCTTGAGATTGTCTGGTAAATTCGCCGCTAACAAATTCCAAGCAGGTTCTTCCATTGGCGTTTCTAAAACGACGTGCTGCTTGTTTTCTGGTTTAATCCGGCTAAATCCGAGCTTTTTCGCTAGTTGTTTGAGTTCCATAACTCGCAAAAGTTGATTTGCCGACACTGGTAAACTACCATAGCGATCGCTCCACTCGGCTGCAATCTGCTTTAATTCTGATTTAGATTTAGCTGTCGCTACCGCCCGATATGCACTCATCTTTTGATCCAAATCGGTGATATAATCTGCCGGAATAAATGCTGTCAAGTTGAGGTCAATCTGGGTATCCTCCACTTTCGGAATTTCTTGTCCGCGGATTTCCCGAATTGCTTCTTCAAGCATTTCCATGTATAAATCAAAACCGATGGCATCCATTTGACCGGATTGTTCTGCACCTAGCAAGTTACCCACGCCTCTGATTTCCATGTCGCGCATTGCTAGCTGATACCCAGAACCTAGCTGAGTAAATTCCTGAATTGCTCGTAATCGTTGCCGTGCCGCATCAGATAATGCCCGTTGCTTCGGATAAAATAACCAAGCATGAGCTTGTATCCCTGCACGTCCCACACGACCGCGTAATTGATACAGCTGTGCCAATCCAAAGCGGTGAGCATCTTCAATCAAAATCGTGTTGACTCGCGGAATATCTAAGCCAGACTCAATAATTGTCGTACAAACAAGGATATCTGCATCGCCATTACTGAAAGTGAGCATGGTTGATTCTAACTCGCTTTCATCCATTTGACCGTGAGCGATCGCAAACCTAGCCCCCGGTATTACTTCTCGTAAATTGGCTGTTGTCTCTTCAATTCCATCTACTCGTGGAACTACATAAAATACTTGTCCACCTCTGTCTAATTCTTGACGAATTGCAGTGCGGATACTTTCGGAATTTATCGGTGATAGATGGGTTTTAATCGGGCGTCTAGTTGGGGGTGGTGTGGTAATCAAACTCATTTCTCGAATTCCCGACAAGGACATATACAAAGTTCGGGGAATAGGGGTAGCTGAGAGGGTAAGCACATCAACTTGAGTTTTCAAGCTTTTAATTTTCTCTTTCTGGTTTACCCCAAATCGCTGTTCTTCATCTACTACCAACAGTCCTAAATCCCGGAATGTCACGCCTTTACCTAAAAGTTGGTGTGTACCAACTACTACATCTAATTCACCTGTTGCCAATCGCTTTTGAATATCACGGCGTTCTTCGGCGGAACGGAAACGGTTGAGCAAACCGACATTCACAGGGTAGGGTGCAAAACGTTCTTTGAGTGTATGGTAATGCTGCTGTGTTAAAATAGTCGTTGGCGCAAGGAGTGCCACTTGTTTACCGGCGGTGACTGCTTTGAAAATAGCACGAATCGCCACTTCCGTCTTTCCGAAACCGACATCGCCACAAACTAAGCGATCCATTGGGCGATCGCTTTCCATATCGCGTTTTACATCTTGTACAGCTTTGAGTTGATCCGTTGTGGGTTGGTAGGGGAAAGAATCTTCTAATTCCTCTTGCCAAGGCATATCACTTGGAAAGCTAAATCCTTGTTGTTGCGATCGCGCTGCATACAGTTTCAACAAGTCCACCGCCAATTTTTTGATCGCTTTGCGGACTTTATTCTTGGTATTTTCCCAAGCTTTACCAGTCATCCTGTTGAGTTCCGGTGCTTTATCACCTGCGGCACGGAACCGGGATAAAGCACCTACTTGATCGGCTGCGACTCGGAGTAAGCCATCAGCATACTGCACTACCAAATAATCACGGGTTTCATTATTAATCGTCAAACTTTCCAGCTTGACAAATTTACCAACACCATGATTTCTGTGAACTACATAATCGCCTGGACGCAGCTTATTGGGATCGACTTGTTTAGATGTCGCTTTGTGGCGCTTGCGGATATAGCCGGGAGTCGCCAAAGAATGCTGCCCAAAAAATTCCCGATCTGTGACAATTACTAATCGGTACGTAGGCAGAATAAAACCTTCTAGTTCCGCAAGCCCAGAATATTTTAAAGCTATGGGAGTATGGTTAATTTGCAGCTTATCAATCGCTTGGTAGTCGCGGGGATTGGGGATAAACTGAGCCGGACAATCATGTTCTTGTAACAGCGAGACAGAACGTGAAGGTTGAGCAGAAAGCAGCCAGATCGAGAAATTGCGATCGCGTTCTTGGCGGATGGTTTCAGCTAGTTTAGCAAACTGGTGTGGCGTGACTGGAACAGGACGGCTGGCAAGATTGATCCCATCATTTTCCTCTGACAATTCCGATAAATATAATGTTTTAAATCTGGCAACATCAACTAGACACTCATCAAACGAACGGTGAATTTTCGGCAATGTTAGAGGAGTAGATTCTTCCCCATACGCCATTCCCCATTGTTCCTGGGCATTTTCTACCCAGCGATCGCTATGAGCATGACACTGTTCTGGCTCATCAATGGCAATCAGGGTATTTTCTGCTAAGTAGTTTAGCAGAGATGCTGGTTGCTCAAACGCTAACCCCAAAAAGCGACGGCTACCCTCCAACATTGATGAGTTCGCAGTGCTAAGTTCTGAGTCAGAATTTAACTCAGCACTCAGCACTCCAAACTCAGCACTATTTTTCAGTGCAGCCATCACGATAGGAGTAAAGCTAGTGGGGGTAAGAATTAACTGGTCAACTTTGTCGAGGGCGGAACGTTGGGTTGCTGGGTCAAATTCCCGCATTTGCTCGATTTCATCACCAAACCATTCCAACCTGATTGGAAATTCCGAGGAAACCGGGAACACATCAACAATATCGCCCCGCCGACTCCATTGCCCCTCCATTTCCACCAAAGGAACTCTTTCATAGCCCAAAATAGTTATTTTTTCACTGAAGCTATTCAGGTCTAATTCCATCCCTTTTTTTAGGGTAAGACAGAATTGCCCAAAAGCTTCTGGTGGTGGTAAATGAGGTTGCAACGCCCCTTGAGTAGCCACAATCGCTAAATTTGTCCTTTGTCCTACCCTGCGGGAAGCCGCTGGCGCGTCTATGTCCCTTGTCATTTGTTCTTGGTTTGTTTCTAATGACAACTGACTAATGACTAATGACTCTTGATTTTTGAGTAAATCTGCTAAAACCTGCATTTGCCCCCAACTCATTTCAGTTTCCGGGTCAAAAGGTTCGTAGGGAGAAGCCTCGGAGGTAGGGTAAAAATGTACTGTTTGCCATCCCATTGCCTCCAGTTGTGCGTAAACGCGTCCAGCTTCTTCTAGGGTGGCGCAAACCACAAACAAATCTTTACCCTGAGACTGCGCTAATGCCGAAGCCACTAGAGTCTTGGGCAGCCTGGGAATGCCATTTAACCGCAATTCTTGTTGTCGATTCAGCTTAGAAATAAATTCGGTGGTGAGCGGCGATCGGCCTAAGGCACGCACAATAGAAGAAAATGACATAAGTACTACTAGCGATGGGAGTCTTTGTGGATCAGCAAATCTTGAGGCAGTTTATGTCAACTATTTTAAAAGTGTTAACAGCTTTCTTATTCTTTAGGTGCAAGAATAATGCACAGTGACTAATAAATTTAAGAACTATAACTACTACTTTGTGTATAGTCAAAGTATTTATCGAAGCACCTTTAATACTAGATACTAAGGATTGAGCTACGTTTGCTCTGATAAGCGGCAATTTTAAACATGTCCTCCATCACTTTTGAAATTTTAATCATTTTGGTGCTAATTATTGCCAATGGCGTGTTTTCTATGTCTGAGATGGCGATTGTCTCGGCACGGAAAGTAAGGTTACAACAGCTTGCCAATCAAGGAGATGTCAAGGCAATGGCAGCATTGAAATTAGCGGAGTCTCCAAATCATTTCCTGTCAACTGTTCAAGTGGGTATTTCCCTGATCGGTATCCTAACTGGTGCTTTTGGAGGAGCAACAATTGCCAATCGGCTGGCAGTCTATGTGCGACTTGTACCTTTGTTAGCACCTTATAGCGAACCGATATCTTTTGGAATAGTGGTTTTAATCATTACCTATTTGTCACTGATTGTTGGTGAATTAGTACCAAAGCGTCTGGCATTAAACAACCCAGAAAGAATTGCATCGACTGTAGCTATTCCAATGCGTGCCTTATCGGCGATCGCTTCGCCAATGGTATATCTATTAAGTGCTTCTACAGATTTGATCCTGCGAGTGCTAGGAATTACAGCTTCTACTGAGCCGCAAGTCACCGAAGAAGAAATTAAAATCTTAATCGAGCAAGGCACAGAGGCGGGAACCTTTGAGGAAGCTGAACAGGATATGGTAGAGCGAGTCTTTCGTTTAGGCGATCGCCCTGTCAGTTACTTAATGACACCCCGTCCTGATATTGTTTGGCTAGACTTAGACGACTCTGCCGAAGAAAATCGCCTAAAAATGGTTGATAGTGCTTATTCTCGGTATCCAGTTTGTCAGGGAGGACTTGACAATGTGCTGGGTGTTATCCCTGTCACCGACTTATTAGCCAGGAGTTTCCGAGGGGAACCACTAGACTTAACTATCGGATTGCGACAGCCTGTATTTGTGCCAGAAAGCACCCGTGGCTTGAAAGTTTTGGAATTGTTCAAGCAAACTATCACTCACATGGCGCTGGTAGTGGATGAATACGGCGTAATTCAAGGATTAGTCACTCTCAACGACATCATGAGTGAAATCGTAGGTGACGTTCCTTCAACGGATGGACAAGATCAACCACAAGCTGTACAACGCGAAGATGGTTCGTGGCTTTTGGATGGGATGTTGCCTGTAGAGGAGTTTTTGGAACTTTTTGGGATGGAAGAGTGGGAATCTGAGGAACGCGGTAGTTATCAAACATTAGGTGGTTTTGTGATTACCCATTTAGGTCGTATTCCTGCCGCAGCAGATCATTTTGAATGGCAAAGTATGCGAATTGAAGTAATGGATATGGATGGTAATCGCGTTGATAAGGTGCTAGTCGTACCGAAGGCAGTTAAATCAGCAGATACGAAAAAATCTGATTAGGATTGGGCATTGGGCATTGGGCATTGGGCATTGGGCATTAATAATTATCGTTTACTATTTACCATACGCCATAACCCATGCCCGATTTACGCAATTTATCAAGTGCGAGATAAACGTTTGACCTCTTCACCCACCAACATCTGATGAGCTTGTTTCAGGAGTTGGGGGATTTTATCGGCGTGGGGATTACGGGTAAGAGATTTCCCTAAATCTAATTCATCTAGCCGATCGGCTTTGTTGCCGGGGAACCAGTGACCGCCATTGCCAAGCAGGTTATAGCGCATTTTAGCGTAGTCTACTAAATCGTAGGCGATCGCTAAATTTCGCAGCCACAAAATCACCCGAATATTTACCTCACCAGGGGTTTCGTCAAAGGTTGGTAGATTTGTTTCCCAGGATTTTACCCAATCTTCTCCCAAAATTGCGATCGCTTCTTCTTCCAATCTTGCTAAAATTGGTGGCAAAATTTCTGATGCTCGATCTATTAATTCTAAAGTCTTCAGGTGTTCGTCAAAATCTTGTGGTTTTGCTGCTCCCAAGCTCAGGGTATGTACCTCTTGATGACTCAAACAAAACAAATCATTAAACACCATTGGACTCAACGGGGCACAAAGATTTACTAATTTTTGTGGAGGCTCATACAACAAACCTCCTTTATTAGATGGGCTAATAATAAACACCCCCATATCGTGGCGTTTAGCTGCTTCGATTGCCGCCCAATTCCATTGATTAATGTAGTACCAGTGCAGGTTCACGTAATCAAATTGATTGGTATTAATTGTCTGCACGATTATATCTGTCGAGCCATGTGTGGAAAAGCCAATAAATCTAACTTTTCCCTCTGCTCGCAACTGCTGCGCTACTTCCAAACAGCCGCCAGGACGGATGCTTTCATCTAACGACTCAGGATGATTAATGCCGTGCAACCCTAAAAGGTCAACATAATCTAGCTGAAGATTTTTCAAAGATTGTTCAAATGTCTCCCGAAATTCTTTCGCATCTGCCTTTGGATTTATTTTTGTCTGAACAATCAACTTTTCGCGGGGAAACTTGGGCAATATTCTCCCCAATTGCATTTCAGAAGTGCCATAACCACGGGCAGTTTCAATATGATTAATCCCAACCTCGACTGCCCTTCTAATAGTCGCTTCCAAGTTTGCCTGGTTATCAGCAGGAATTTCATGATTGGGAACATCCTCCCATTTGAACTGATATCTCATGCCACCGCAGGAAAACACTGGCATCTGTAATTCTGTGCGTCCAAATCTTCTATATAGCATCAGTGGATTGTGGATTGCTTACCAACTTAAAATCTAAAAACGATACTCATTCCAGCTTCTAGTGCCACAATCATTTCCTCTGTTCAATCTGTGACACTAGCAATATTCATCGCATTCTTAAATCGGTCAGGTCTTTTGGTTATTGGATTTTTACCAATATTCCAGTTCCACAGAATAATTATCTCACTCTAGTTACCACTAGCAAGCATTTTTCTATTATTATTTCAAGTTTAGACCATGAAATGGCAAAACAACCCAGCAGTCCTGAGTTGTGCGAAGGTGAACTAACGGAAAAGTTCAAATTAATTTTTTGCAATCTGAGACTGCGCCTGAGTTAAGCAATTTCTCAATTTTTCAGCTAATACTTGTACATGGGGTTCTTTAAGTATGTCAAGGTGAGATCCGGGAAGGTAATGAATATCTAATCCTCCAACTACTACCTCGTCCCAGCCGAATTGAGGAGCGTATTCTGTGCCTATAGCTTCGTCCCGATTTTGATCCTCTGTCCGCAAAAGAATAGCTCCACCAAGGTAAGGTGAAAAAATATAATCACTAAGGGCTTGAGTGTTAGTATCTATAACCTTTAAATGCTTGTCAGTTTCAGGTACATGAAGTACGTCTTCCAAATAACGGTTATATGTATTTTGCAGTTCTCGCTTACGCCAATAACTCCATCTCACAACCTTTTTCCAAACGTAGTTAGGCCCTTGTTGAACAATATTATTTAAATGCAAAAAAACTCGCTTCAGAAATGGCGCTTGCCAGCTATAACCTAGACGGCAACTATCAAGCATAACTAAAATGCCAATTTGTTCGCCTTGCTCATAGAGTTGCCGAGCCATCTCGAAGGCAACTGTACCCCCAAAGGAATAACCTCCGAGAAAATAAGGGCCATGAGGTTGAAGGGTTTGAATTTCTTGAATGTAGTGCGCTGCCATATCTTCAATGCGGGTATGGAGAGGGTATTTTTCATCTAGCCCTCGTGGTTGCAATCCGTAAAATGGTTGTTCTGTCCCCAGATGCAATGCCAATTCACGGAAACATAAGACTTCTCCACCCAGCCCGTGAATACAGAAAAAAGGTGGCTTGGAGCCGTTGGGTTGAATTTCTACTAGGGATGACCAGCTAGATTTTGACTGATTTAAGGTATTTACTAAAACCGAGTTTGTTGTTAAATCTTCTTCTTGACAGATTATTTTGGCTAGAGCTTCTACAGTCCCTGACTGGAAAAGAATAGCAAGAGGCAGGTTTTTATTAAATGTCTTTTCAATTTGCCAAAACAGTTTTACTGCTAGGATAGAATGTCCTCCTAGCTCGAAGAAATTATCTCTAACACCAATCGGCTGGACACCTAAAATTTGTTCCCAAATCTGGGTTAATTGACGTTCCACTTGATTGCGGGGAGCAACAAAGCTGGCTTCTGGCTCTTGCCTCGATAAGTCTGGTGCTGGTAGAGCGCGGCGGTCTACCTTGCCGTTGGGAGTTAAGGGCATGGTGTCCAGCACGACAAAAGCCGAAGGTAGCATGTACTGTGGCAATTTTGTCGAGAGGAAGCTACGGATATCAGTAATTGCAATTGCTGAGTCTTGATTCGGTATAATGTAAGCCACCAAACGTCGATCGCCAAGAACATCTTCACGAGCAATTACTACAGTCTGGAGTACATCTGGGTGTTGGGCTAACACCGTTTCAATTTCCCCTGGCTCAATGCGTATCCCCCGGATTTTGACTTGATGATCTCGGCGACCGAGAATTTCTAGAGAGCCATCTGGACGATAGCATCCGCGATCGCCTGTATAATAAAGCCAATCCTGGCGATCGTTCCGAAAAGGGTTCTTGACAAACCGAGAACGGTTTTCTTGCTGGGCATTGATATAGCCCAAACTGCGGAATGGAGTTCGGATTACAATATCGCCCGGTTCACCAATACCGCATGGTTGGTTATTTGATGTGAAAACCAGTGCTTGAGTTTGAGGCAACGGTAATCCTACTGGCTGTACACCAGGGCTACAGTCAACAGGTACTCGGTAATAACATTTTGCCAAAGTTGTTTCTGTCGGGCCGTAGAGATTAACTATTTCACCTGATTCTGGAAAAGCATCCCGCCAGCGAACTACAAGGGTTTCTTTCAAAGGTTCTCCAGCCAAGAATAACCAGCGTAAGTTACGTAAAGAGACTCCTGACGGCACATTCGCTAACCATAATTGCGCCAGCGAAGGAACTGTATGAAGTACGGAAATTTGCTCATTTTCCAAGTAACGCAGAATTCGAGTCGGTTCTAGATTATCGCCTTCTTCTGGCAAGCATAGGGTTGCACCACTAGTTAAAGGTAAAAAGATATCTCTAAGAACGACATCAAAAGAAAGACCAGTTAATTGGGCAATGCGGTCTTGCTGATTAATTTCAAAGGTCTGTCGCTGCCAGTTCAGAAAATGCGCCAACCCTTTATGACACCCCAGCACCCCTTTGGGTACACCAGTAGTGCCGGAAGTAAAGAAAATATAAGCTGCATCGTCGTCAGCGATTTCAGGTAGATTTACGGTTTCAATCCTTTTTTGGGAATTTATAGCTTCTCCTGTGTCTCGGTTAACACAGATGCTAGTTAAAGACTCCCCTATATTTTCGTCTTCTGGACGCTGACCATCAATATATAATATGTATTTAGCTTTAGCTTCCTGTAGCATCAGGCGCTGGCGTTGGCTGGGAAGTTTCGGATCGAGGGTGAGTAGCACACCACCACTCAAGAGTACACCAAGCATACTGGCAATTAGCCCAAAGCTGCGTGTACCATATACGGCTACAACATCTCCCCGCTTTATTCCGTAGGATAACAAAACCTGTGCTAAAGTTTGAGCGATTTTGCCTAATTCCTCATAATTCCAAGTGCGAATTCCTTGACGAAGTGATGAATGTTCTGGGGTACGGTTTACCCAAGAGGTAAACATTGTTGTCGTCAATTCATACTGTGGTTCTGGCAAAACCGCCCTTGGCTCTGGCAGCAAAGGTCGCGCTTCTGGTGTCACCAGAGAATATAAACTAATTTTCCTCTCTGGAGCAGCAACAATTTGATTTAGCAAGTGATGGAATTGATGAAGCATTTCCATCATCCGCTCGGAAGTAAACAGATCGGTGTTGTAGACTAAATCAAGTTGAATTCCTTGATTTTGTTCTGTAACGTAAAGGGTTAAGTCAAACTTAGAAGCTGTTTCCAGGATCGAGACTGGTTCGATAGCCACTCCAGGTAGTTTCAGTTGGATATCCCTTAAGTTGAGCATATTAAACCACACTTGAAACAGTGGGTTACGACTGGTATCTCGCTCTGGTTGCAGTTCTTCTACCAGTTTCTCGAAGGGCATATCTTGATGGGCATAAGCAGCTAATGCCATCTGGCGAACTCGATTTAGCACTGAACGAAAACTGGGGTTATCCGCAAAATCAGTCCGTAAAACAACAGTGTTAATAAAAAATCCAATTAACTCTTCAATCTCAGAACGGTTACGTCCGGCAATGGGAGAACCGATAAGAATGTCTTCTTGCCCAGTGTAGCGGTGCAGTATTGTCCCAAAAGCTGCCAGCAATGTCATGAATAGAGTGACACCCTCCTGATGCGAGAGTTCTGTGAGTGATGCACTCAAAGTCGGCGGTAGCATCAGAGATTGGGCTGCTCCTTGGTAAGTTTGCACTGGTGGCCGTGGTCGGTCGGTGGGTAATTCCAGTACAGTATTAGCACCTGCTAATTGGGTTTTCCAATAGTTAATTTGCTTAGAAAGTACCTCACCTGATAGCCATTGGTGCTGCCACACAGCAAAATCGGCATACTGAATGGGCAATTTTGCTAATGGAGAAGGCTTACTACTCAAAAAGGCTTCATAAAGCGCTATTAACTGCTGCCAAAGAATACCAATTGACCAACCATCTGAGGCGATGTGGTGCATCATTAACAGGAGTATATGCTCCTGCTCGTCTACTTGGAGCAAAGTAGCACGCAGCATTAAGTCAGATTCTAAGTTGAAGGGGCGTTGCACCTCTTGATTTAGGAGCAATTCTACTTGGTCTTTTGTTACCTGAATGATTTTAAGTTCCACTGGCCGAGGCGTGCCAATTACTTGTATGGGGCTACCATCAGGTGATGTAATAAAGTTGGTTCGCAATGCCTGATGATGGACAACGATCACATCTAATGACTGTTGTAATATACTCAGGTTTAACTTGCCCGTTAAGCGTTGTGCATTGGAGACAATATACGCTCGGCTGTTGGGTTCCAACTGCTCCAAAAACCAGACTCGCTGCTGAGCAAAGGATAGAGGGGCTGATTGCCGATTGGCTATTTGAGGAATGGTCTGATTTTGGGGGTCGTTTTTTGGAGTTTGGTTTTGGGTAATTGCTTGAGCTAAAGTAGCGATCGTGGGATTCTCAAATAAGAGTTGCAACGCTATTTCTATTTGAAAAGCTTGACGAACTCTAGACATCACTTGAGTGGCCAGGAGTGAATGCCCTCCCAATTCAAAAAAATTGTCGTGGATGCCTACTTGTTCCAGACACAAAACTTTCGCCCAAATGCCAGCTAAGACTTCTTCTGTCGAATTCTGAGGTGGAACAAAGTTATTTGACAGCCTAATATAAGATGTATCCGGTGCAGGTAAGGCGCGGCGCTCTATTTTACCGTTGGGATTTAATGGTAGGGTGTCCAAAAAGACAAAGAAAGCAGGCACCATGTATTCTGGCAACCGAGCTTCCAAAAAGCGACGCAATTCAGCCTGACTAGGAATTTGCTCTGGACTGGCAACAATATATGCTATGAGTCGCTTGTCTCCAGGCGCATCCTCTCTGGCTATGACTAAAGTCTGCGTCAGTGCTGGATGTTGAGCTAGTATGGCTTCAATTTCTCCTAATTCAATTCGGAAGCCACGTATTTTAACTTGGTGGTCAATCCGACCAAGGAATTCGATATTACCATCGCTCAAATAACGTGCTAAGTCCCCAGTTTTGTAAAGGCGTGCCCCAGGTTCAGAGCTAAAGGGGTCAAAAATAAACTTCTCTATGGTCAATTCTGGACGGTTAAGATAACCTCGCGCTAGACCAATACCGCCAATATGCAGTTCACCTGATTCACCAATAGGCACTGGCTGCAAATTGTCATCGAGGATGTGAATCTCTGCATTGGTAATCGGACGGCCAATGGGTGCAATAGCATAATTAGTGCCACGTTGGCAACTCCAGAAAGTGGTATCAATAGAAGCTTCTGTCGGGCCGTAACAATTATGTAAAACATTGTCCAAATTCAGTTGGGCAAAGAAGCGTTCTATAAGTTCGCCAGGTAAAGCTTCACCACCGCAGGTAATGTGTCTGATGAATCGGCAATTTTCAATTCCCTTCTCTTCTAATAAGACACGCAGGATAGAAGGTACTAAAGCCAGAACTGTGATTTGCTGCTCAGTAATCACCTTCACAAGATAGGCTGTATCTTGATGTCCACCAGGGCGAGCTATAAATAATTGCCCCCCAAAGCACAATGGCCAGAATATCTGCCACACTGAAGGATCGAAGCTAAAAGAAATAGTCAGTAAAACTTTGTCTGCGTGAGTTAATCCAAAAGTTGTTTGCTTCCAGTGGAGTTGATTGCAAATACCACGGTGAGAAATCATCACACCCTTGGGCTGTCCTGTAGAACCAGATGTGTAGATTACGTAGATGAGGTTATCAGCTGTAGTTTGATTTACAGGATTTTCTTGACTGTTTTGGATATTCCCTTGCCAGTTTGAGTCCAGACAAACCACTTGTGCCTGATGCGGTGGTAAGTTTTTGACCAATTTTTCTTGGGTTAACAATACTGCTGTTTGGGTGTCTTCCAAAATAAAGGCTAAACGTTCTGAGGGATATGCTGGATCTAAAGGCACATAAGCACCTCCAGCTTTGAGAATACCCAGTAATCCTATAATCATCTCTAAGGAGCGCTCCAGACATATACCCACAAGTACTTCCGGCCCAACGCCTAAAGAACGTAGGTAGTACGCTAGTTGATTCGCCCGCTGGTTTAACTGTTGATAAGTAAGTTGTGTATTTTCGCATATTACTGCAATGGCTTGGGGCGATCGCTCTACTTGCATCTCGAACATTTGATGAATGCACAGATACTGATGATAAACTACTTGGGTATCATTTAATTCCTGTAAAACTTGAGTGTCGATAATGTTAGTTAAGGTATTTAAGGTAATCTTTTGCTTATATTCTTCTGATGTCTGACTATTTATCTGCATTTTCTATATTAAGTTCCAGTGGGCATAAATAATTAAAGGTTTATGACTAAAAAAGATATGAGCAAATACAGTTTCCAATCTTTAGAAAATAAGCAGAATACTATTAGTTATCATAGAACTGATATACAGCAGTATTAAATCATACAGACGCTAGGAGCACACAGACATCTTGTGCACCCCTACTAATTATTTGAACTCCAAAGAATTGCAAACAGCTATAACACTTATCAAACTAAAAAGTTGCTTGCTCTTTAGTTTTTGACTATTACCAGTGCCTTCATTTCAGCATTGAGCAGAGGTTGATGATAATTTTTTTGGAGGTCTGGCACAGGTTTCCCATCTACAATAACTTTGTAGATTTTTGCATAGCAGTTGCTCGGTAAATTTTCAACAATTCTTGTTTTAAATGCATCAGGACTATAAGTTCTAGCAAAGCCTTCATATGCACCCCATCCAGCAAAGCTTGCAGTATTGTCAAAAATTGTAATTGCTTTGTCAACATTGGGCTTCTGAATCCGTTTATTGTTCCAGATTTCTGCATATTCGTTAGTTAAAAATAGCGGTGCAATGACAAGTTTTCTGCCCACTTTCAATAAACGTACTGCCTCTTTAATAAACTTAATATCCAAATCATCTTGAAAATGCTCAAAAGAATGATGACAGCTAATTCCATCTAAAGATTCATCTGGGAGAGGGATCGCATCAATAGAGCCACCAATGTACTTAATTCCATCTGTGACTTTTCCGTCCAATAAGGAGTCTTGACAGTAAGCATTCAATTTGAACTCCGAAACTGCCATTAAAGCCTTTATATATTCAGCTTTCTCACCACCAGCAGCATCTAGTATTTCATCACCTTCTTTCAAATCTAATAGACTCATTGTCGTCAGATATTCAAGTGGCTTAGAATGGATGTAATCAAGCTGATTATATTTACTTAATACATCCGAATTTATAAAATCCCTATAATCTTTTTCAGAAAAATATAAATTGTTTATCTCTATTTGGACTTTGCCTATTTCCGAATCATTTGTTGGTCGTAAAATCTTATTAACTTTTAAATTGTTTAGACGCAAATTTGTCAGCAAACGCCATTTTTTATTGTTTAAAAACCTGCCCAATCGATCTACTATATCTAATTTGCTAGTCACCATACTTTCACCCTGTGTCTTATTGATTGAAATGAAACTCGAAATTATTGCAGTTTAATCCCAAAAATCAAATTTCTGTTTTATCGAATAAATACAAACACTTACACGTAATTATAAAGGTACATTATCCTATCTCAGTAAAATCTACTTGATGAAAGATAGTTTTTACAAAATCTTCATTTTGTCTCTAATTATATAAATTTAATGTAAAGTCATAATCTTATTTTTTTGGATAATTTAGCCAACCTTATAAAACTCAATTAAGTTTGTAACATCAGCCTTCTACTCTAAACTACAGTCTCATCTTAAGGTTGCTGCCCTTTTAAGACTTCATTCAGAAATGTCTATGAAACTGACTTAAGTCACCAATGTAAAGTTTTATTACAAAAATCAAACTTTTAATGCATTTTGTTATAAGTTATGTAATATAATTTTTAATCAGTAATTCTGCGTAAGAACAACAGATAGAATAAGACAACTTTATATTCAAAGCTGAATTAGTCTAAATAAATATGCTAGAGTGATTTCTGAGGTTATATCAATAATTCTATACCTCGAACAAAGAAGTGAAACTCTCCAAGATATCTGCGATATCCACGATCGATCTGATGTATTAGTAACCTGGAAAATTATAATATTTTATTTTTATGTTTGCCTACTTGCTTGATTCTTAACATCCGCAGTTTTGTTTAATTACTAATAATCTAAATTGGTCAACAAATCCTTTTTTTCATTAAATTTGTACAGACTAAAATGTGATTATATACTGCAATCAAACCTAAATATCTCGTTAGTAAAACAGCACTCAACCCGACCTGGAAAATGTTTTTGATCGAGAACTTAAAGTTACTCTAAAGAAAATGATTAAGACTAAGACTAAAAATTCCAGGTTTATTTGTAAATAAAAATAGTGAAATAGCTAAATTGTCTTGTATTTTTAAGCTCCTATCAAATTTTACCTACACCAAGTGTTCCTACTCATGAGTAATCAAAGCATTACAACAAATAAATTCAGTGAAGCACCTTTGGATTTACGTGCATCGACGTTTGTCACAGTACGTAAGGGTTCGTGGTGGTTAAGATTAACAACATTATTCTTAGTAGACTGTACTCTTTTATTTTTAGCTTGGGTTTTAGCAGCATATCAATCTACTGATGGACACTTTAGTTGGTATATACCGAGCCATTATTTACCGATTTTAACAGCTATTGGGATTCAAATAGGATCGCTAGCTATCGAAGGAATTTATAGAGAAGGTCAAAAACGTTATGACTATTTCAATATTATCAAATCGCTAACTTTTGCTCATGGATTAATACTATTAGTTAGTTTTTTGTATAAACCAGTTATTGATATAACACGTCCAAAATTAATATTATTACCTTGGTTGCTAAGTGTATTTTTTGTTTGTACTGGTAGATATGCTGTAAATATTACTCTTGAATATCTACGCAAACAAAAAAAAATAGTTCGTTCTTCTGTTTTCATTATTTGCGATCCTCAGGATCACGAGCAGATAGAGAGTTTTATAAAAAAAGAAAAGCATTACATTATATCTGGAACTGCGAATGCCAATTCACTAGACAGATATCAGCGTCAGCAAACATTGACTCAGCTTAATCAACTAGGAGTGACAGAAGTCTTTATATCTTGGGATGCGCTAAAAAATAGAATGTTTTTGTGCTGGTTGTTTCAAGCATCTGGGATACAAGTACATATTTTACCGATGGAATTAAAACCAATTTATAAAAACGTACAATTCAACAAAATAGGAGGAATGCCTTGTTTAAGTTTGGATTGTCCGATAATTACAGGTAAAGATTTTTGGATAAAGCGTAGCTGTGATTTTTGTTTTGCAACTTTATTTGTAATGTTCTTATTCCCCATTTATATAGCTATAGCTATAGCTATAAAACTTGACTCTCCAGGCACAGTATTCTACAAACAAACGCGTATAGGTCTACATGGTCAACAGTTTAAAGTATGGAAATTCAGAACAATGAGGTCTGATGCGGAAAAGTTACAAAAAGAATTAGAAGCATTAAATGAAACAAAAGATGGGATTATCTTTAAAATTAAAGATGATCCTCGCATTACCCGTGTTGGAAAATTTCTCCGTCGTTACAGTTTAGACGAATTACCTCAACTTTTTAACGTTATCCTTGGAGAAATGAGTATAGTGGGACCTCGCCCTTTACCTACCAGAGATGTTGAAAAGTTTGCCGAACATCATTTTATTCGACATGAAATTTTACCTGGTATTACGGGTCTTTGGCAAGTCTCAGGTCGCTCAAATATTTTAGATTTTGAACAAGTGATTCATCTCGATATTAGCTATATCGAAAATTGGTCACTAAGGTTAGACTTTGAAATTCTCCTTAAAACAGTTATGGTGGTTTTGCAAAAAGATGGTGCTTACTAAGAGAAAAATCTCTAGCTGGGCAGCTATGATTAGAGAATTTACTTTTCGTATAAATCAATAAAATTATTGCAGTTTTCAGTTTAATTTGTGGCGGATTCAATTTAGATTTTTTACATTACACAGAGGATGTTCTAAAAAATCTAGCAGGATATATCCGAAAAAATCATGATGACTCAAAATGAAAGAATTAAGCTGAATTAAGAATTATAAGAATGGTAGAAAAGTACAAATTCATAAGTAATTCCTTCTCAATGATACTCAATCGTTTAGTACAAAGTGTTACAGCCTTTGTGTTAACCGCTTCGATTGCTCGTACTCTAGGAGCTGAGGCTTTAGGGCAGTATCTACTAGCATATAGCTACTATTTTATTTTTGTAGGCATTGCTTCACAAGGGCTAAAAACATTGTTCACTAGAGAACTAGCTCGTGAACCACAAAAAACATCAGTCTATTTAATGAGTGGTACTTGCTTACAGCTAATATTTAGTTTTTTCAGTTATGGAGCATTGGTGATTGTAGTATTTTTACTTCCCTATAGTACTAAAACCTCGACTGTTTGTTACATAATGGGTTTAACGATTATCCCCTTTGCGCTTTCTAATATCACAGAGGCAATTTTTCAAGCGAAAGAAAAGATGCATCTGATTGCGATCGCTACAGTGCCAGTTTATATTTTACGCCTAATAATTATGATTTGGGCGATGCAATTAAAATATGGAATTGAATATTTAGGGGCGATCCTAGTGTTTTCTGAAACACTAATTTTAGTAATTGAATGGATTTTTATCGCTCGGTTAGTAAAAATAAAATGGCAAATTGATAGAAATTTTGTCTTGAATACAATCAAAAATGCGCGCACATTTTTTGCTATTGAAGCAATAGCTGTAGTAATTGGCAGAATTCAAATACTGATCCTTTCATTATTAGGAAACGAGTTTTTAGTAGGTTTATTTGGCGGAATAACACAATTATTACAACCGTTTTTGATTATTGCTAACAGTATGAGTTTAGCAATATTTCCAAGGCTTTCAAAAGCAGTAGAGCAAGGAAGGGAAAAGCAGAGGCAGATAGCTGAAAATCTTATCGAAATCCTACTAATCATCGCATTGCCCTTATTTCTTGGGATCTTATTGTTTGGCAAAGATTTATTAGTTTTTCTCTATAATGCTAGCTTTGCTGAAGCAAATATAGCTCTTACGATCAGCGCTGCATCACTTATTTTTTTGCCGTTTACCCGCTCACTGACTTATTTACTTGTAGCCAATGGTTTCGAGATAGTGAACCTACGTGAAGTAGTTATTACCAGTACATTAGGGAGCTTAGGAGGTGTGGTATTAGTTTCGCGCTATCAGTTACTAGGTGCAGCTTTAATGGTATTATTAATGACTATTTCTGGTTTTAGCCAGTATATTTATTTCACCTATACTCGCCTATTTTCATTAAATTTATGGCAAATTGTGCGCCGACCATTAATAATAACTATTGTAATGCTACCTATATTAATATTTTTACAAAAACTTAGTTTAAACTTTATATTAACTCTAATTATTGCAACTTGTGTTTATACTTTATTTGTAGCTTATTTAGGTATTCGTGCATTTGGAGGGTTTCGGTTTTTATGGTTGAAATTGTTAAGATCGCAGTAATGTAATTAGTCTCAAATAAATTATTATTAACTCATAAATAAAAAAATATAAAAACTGATGAAATAAAGAATTTAAGAGGGAGGATATAATTGTAATTATGATTAAAGTTGCTTTATTACATTTTAGCTTTGAAGATTACACTATTGAATTAGCAAACAGTCTGGTTAAATATGTTGATTTAACGCTAATTCACCCGGAAAAAGTTTCAAATGTCTGTAGCAATGTTCTCGATCCCAACATCCGCGTAATTAGCTTTAAAAAACCACGGATTCGCGATCCACGCAACCTATTGTCGATGTACGCGATGATGCGTATTATCAAAGACATACAGCCGGATATCTTGCATGTGCAAGAAACTAACGATCCTTGGTATGATTGGGCTTTGTTACTCAACAAAATGCCGCCATTGGTGACAACTATCCACGACATATTCCGTCACCCAGGAGATAGCATGGCTGTATTCGGTTCAGAGTATACTAGGCGTATTGCCTTCTATCGTTCCCAACAATTGATTGTTCATACTCATCAACTAAAAAAGATTCTAATTGAACAATTTCGTATACCTCAAGAGCGAGTCAATGTTTTACCACATGGGGAACTTGGTAGTTTGTATCAGCGTCGGGGTAAGAAATATAGTCAGACTCGCGATCCAAATACGTTACTATTTTTTGGCCGCATCTGGCCATACAAAGGATTGAAATATTTACTTCAGGCTATGCCTTTAATTGCTGAACGTATACCTGAAGTCAAACTGATTATCGCTGGACGGGGAGAAAATATCAAACAATATTTCCCTAATGGTTATGATGAGAAACACTACGAAATTATCAATGACTTTATCCCCCTTGAAGAAGTAAGTAATCTATTTCAACGCAGTACGATAACAGTTCTACCATACATAGAAGCCTCTCAAAGTGGAGTGGCAGCCTTATCTTATGGGATGGGAACCTTGGTTGTAGCCTCTGAAGTAGGGGGATTAAGTGAGATAATTCAGCATAAAAAAGATGGTTTGTTAGTTCCACCTTGTGATGTTCAATCTTTAGCTGATGCCATTATTTATTTGTTAAGCGATCGCGATTTGCAACAAGGTATGCAAGCTGCGGCATTAGCTCGCTGTCAGGAAGATTTAAATTGGTCAAATATTGCCGCTCAAACAGTTCAAGTTTATTATAAAGAACTGAATATGCAAAATAAATATTAGTTAATTTATTTATGAGGAAAATACTAATTTTTGCTGAACAGGTATTCACAATTTTGAGCTTGCTGATGTATTCAGGGGCAATTTTTGTTGTTGTACTGTCAGGAGGAGCAGGGCAGACTGATTTAGTAGAATATGATAGCTCTGTGATTCGAATTATTTATTCTTTAATCTACCTAGTTACCTTAGTACTATTAGTTTTGCGTTGGAAGAAAACTCTTTATTTCCTTAGGAAAGACTTTTGGCTTTATTCTTTAATTTTATTGTCAGCTTTTTCTATTATTTGGTCTTTTGAACCATCAACAACATTAAAAAATAGTTTTTCCCTGATTAATTCCAGTTTATTTGGACTATATTTTGCTTCGCGATATAGCTTAAAACAGCAGTTACATTTACTTGCTTGGAATTTTGCAATTATTATAATACTCAGTTTTGTTTTTGCCATAGCTTTGCCTAAATACGGAATACAGAGCGATTTGGATGGCTCAAAGTGGCGTGGAGTATTCACGCACAAAAACGGTCTGGGAGCAAGAATGGTAACGAGTAGTATGACTTTTTTTATACTTGGTTATCAAACTCAAAGACGTAATTGGCTTTTCTGGGCAGGGTTTGTCTTGTCAATACTACTCTTACGGCTTTCTGCTTCCGGTTCATCTTTAGTTAACCTATTAATCATAATATTGACATTTTTTGCTTTTCAAATTTGGCGTTGGTCTTACCAGTTCATGGTACCAACCCTAATAATGATCGCTACTATCGGCCAAAGCTTATATTTTTGGTTGTCTAGTAACGCGAATGTCCTGTTCAATGCAATTGGTAAAGATGCGACGCTGACGGGTCGAACAGAGTTGTGGCCATTAGTAATTGATAAGATTTGGAAACATCCTTGGCTTGGTTACGGTTATGGTGGATTCTGGCAAGGATGGAATGGCGAATCTGCCGATATTTGGCTTGCAGCTGCATGGACGCCAAGCCACCCCCACAATGGATATCTGGCTCTTTGCCTAGATTTGGGTCTTTTGGGCTTAGGAGTCTTCTTTTTTGGATTTTGGCGCAATTATCTCCAAGGATTTGCTTGGGTGCGTAGTAGCAAAACAGCATTTGATATTTGGCCACTTATACACATGACATATATACTTTTATCTAGCCTCACTGAGTCTAACTTAATGGAATCAAATAGTTTGACTTGGATACTCTATGTGGCGGCATCTCTCTCAGTCAAAATCTAAAAATCAGATGATTAATCAATATAATTGTAACCAGCTAATAACAGCAAAACTGATAGCTGTCATGATGTGTATATGCATATTTATTATTTAATCCAGTTTCGCCAAGTTATGAATATAAGTTCCATAAATGAGGTATATTTTAGACTTGACGACTGAGTGTTTTACTAAAGTAGCCTTTCACATTTACCCTGGCTATACCCATAAATTCAGGGTTTCAACCATTTTTCCGAGTGAGTGAATAATTACTGACTAAACTAATTAAAAATTGAAATTATTATGGCATCACCGAAAAAAGTATTAATTATTGTTGAAAATCTCCCAGTTCCTTTTGATAGACGGGTATGGATGGAAGCAACTACTTTGCAAAAAGCTGGGTATGAAGTTAGTGTAATTTCACCTACGGGTAATGGCTTTGAAAAAGATTACGAAATTATTGAGCAGATTCACATTTACCGTCACCCTCTACCACCGGAAGAAAGTTCTGTCATTGGCTATCTCCGAGAGTACAGTTGGGCGATTAACTGGCAATTCCGTCTAGCTCAAAGGGTATGGCGAGAGCGTGGTTTTGATGTCATACATATTTGTAATCCGCCCGATTTACTTTTCTTGGTAGCAGCATGGTTTAAATTATTTCATGGTATATCTATTATCTTCGATCATCACGATCTCAGTCCAGAAATGTATGAAGCTAAGTATCGTCGGCGCGATATTTTTTATTATGGATTACGCTGGGCCGAACGCTTAACCTATGCCACAGCAGATATGGTAATTTCAACGAACGAGTCACACCGAGAAGTAGCTCTTAAGCGTGGGCACAAGAAACCAGAGAAAGTATTTGTAGTTCGTAGTGCGCCGGATCTTTCGCGCTTTCGCCGAATGCCTCCAAACCCCAATTACCGCAGAGGTAGAAACTACTTGATAGGTTACATGGGTGTCATGGGAGAACCAGAAGGTATCGATTATCTCTTAAGAATGGTATATTACATTGTCCACAAAAAAAATCGCTCTGATATTCACTTTATGCTAATTGGTAGTGGTCCTATGGCAGAAAAGCTCAAGGACTTATCCAAAGAGTTAGAAGTGAATGATTTTGTAGAATTTACAGGGTTTAAGCAAGGTGAAGAACTTTTAGAGCGGCTTTCCAGCTGCGACGTGTGTGTAGAACCTTCTCCAACATCTGCTTATAACGAAAACTGCACTATGAATAAAATTCTTGAATACATGGCAATGGGAAAAGCAATTGTCCAGTTTGATTTGCGAGAGGGAAGACGTTCTGCACAAGAAGCATCTCTTTATGCCAAACCTAATGATGAGGTAGAATTTGCCGAGAAAATTTTGGAACTTCTAGATTCTCCTGAACGTAGACAAAAGATCGGAGCCGAGGGCCGACGTAGAATGGAGGAAATTCTTGAATGGCAATATCAAGCTCCAAAACTGTTAGATGCTTACGATAAAGTTTGGCAAAGTAGGTAGCTACTTTAACTTTCAGAATTACTATATTAAGTAGTAAGTGAGTTGAGTAATGAGTAAATGTTTATGGTCAAAAATTACAAAATGACTAAAGAACGAGTTTTTTACTTGACTTTGAAATTTTTGCTTTGGCTAAGATAGTTAATATGACAAGGAATCTAGCCGTATAATATCTAAGTAAAAAATCCATCTAAGTAAAAAATCAAGTCTTTGATAATCCAAAAATAAATTTGAATGAATATTAGTGGTTGATGGCTAATGCAAAAAAAATTTAATTTAACCTCTTGTTATTAAAGGGTTGATTTATGGGAAGGCAGTTATAGTTAGGACGTAGTTAACTCACTTGAAATCCCAAAGCTAATAAAGGTTTTGCTCAATAAAGGTACACACACTACCGTTATAGATTTGCACTCAATGGGGACTAAATTTTTCACTTAAATATATACTACAATACATTTCATTTAAGCACTTCTTGCTTCTTTTATTTGCGTCTTTGGCGGTTCGTTAAAAAAAGGATTTCGATAAAGAGTTAAGCTTTAACTGAACCGTATTCGTCTATACTATGTTTTATATTGTAAAATTATACATAATCAGTATTGTCAATTGCACTGGTTTGTGACTGTTATAAGTCAATTTTGAGTTTCTTGCTTAAGACCTGTACTTTGGAAGATTTATGTCAGAAAAATCTATGGAATCTAGAGAATCTATTGATTTAGACCTTAATCGTTACTTATTGATATTGAAACGCTGGTGGTTGCCTGCTTTCAGTATATTTGTGGCGACAGTTATTCTGAGTGCCATATCTACACAATTTCTGAAGCCAGACTATGAAGCAGAAGGAAAACTGTTATTCAGGATTCCCAGTTTTAAAGTAGCAGGCAATAATCTTTACCCTGATACCTCTGAAGGAGGAGAAGCAGGAGATCTGAAACCATTGGTAGCAACTCAAAATCCCATAAGCAGTCAAATAGAAGTTATTTCTTCCCCAGCTTTATTACAACGGACAATAGACAAACTACAACTAAAAGACAACGAAGGTGAACCTTTGGAGGTGAAAGCATTACTAAAAGCCCTGAACCTAAAAATTGTTGGTGGGACAGATGTATTGCGTATTACTTATAAAAGTCACAATCCTGAAGAAGCAGCAGCAGTAGTCAACACAATTATGAGGTTTTATTTAGAAAATGATATTCTGACAAATCGCTCTGAGGCAGGAGCGACTCGTCAGTTTATGGCCAAGCAACTTCCTACAACTCAAGCTGCTGTTAATAATGCAGAAGTAGCGCTACGTATATTTAAACAAAAGCATCAGATTGCAGATTTATCAGAGGAAACAAGGTCAGCTGTTGCGACTATTGGAAATCTAGACAATGAGATGAATACTGTTAAGGCTCAACTGGATGAGGTAAATGCCCAAACCAATCAACTACGGCAGAAAGTAGAGCTAAATTCTCAGGAAGCGATCGCTGTGAGTGCCCTCAGTCAGTCACCAGCAGTACAGGGAATTCTTACACAACTCCAAGAGACCGATCGGCAGTTAGCGGTTGAGCGCAGCCGTTTTCTAGATGATAACCCAGTAATTATTAACCTAGAAGCAAAAAAAGCGAATTTAAAATCTCTCCTACAACAGCAAGTTGGTCAGACTGTTGGCAATCAAACACAAGTTCCCCAGAGCCTATTGCAGATTGGAGAACTCAGACAAAGCCTGATACAAAACTTTCTGCAATCAGAAATACAACGTTTTGGCTTAACTCAAAGACTCTCGTCACTATATAATTCTCGTGCCAGCTATGAACAGCGGGTGAAACTCATACCCCAGTTGGCTCAAAACCAGCGGGAGTTAGAACGGAAAGTTGAAGTTGCAGAATCGACCTATCAAACTCTATTGAAAAAGGTTCAAGAATTACAGTTAGTTGAAAATACAAATACCCCTAGTTCCCGAATTATTGCTCAGGCTTTAGTGCCTGAAGATCCTACATTAACCAAAAAAATAATTGTTTTGGTGCTAGGAGTCATGTTCGGTTTGTTTTTTGCTACCACAACTGTACTTTTTCTCGCGATGAGAGATAGATCTCTAAAAACACTTAAAGAAATTAGAGATGTATTTGGATATACTTTGCTAGGAATTGTTCCTTTGTCTGTTAAAAAGCTTCGTTCCCGTGATTCCAATGCAGAATCAACGTCTCAAACAGTTGCCGTCAGAGATACTCCCCACTCTTTAACGAGTGAAATGTACCGAATGATTCAAGCAAATCTGAAATTCTTAAGTTCAGATAAATTGCTTAAAACCATTGTGATAACTAGTGCAATTCCTAAAGAAGGCAAGTCTACAGTTTCAGCTAATTTGGCAGCAGCGATCGCTCAACTAGGACGTCAAGTTTTATTAATAGATGCAGATATGCGAGTTCCTTCTCAACATCATCTCTGGCAATTAACCAATGAAGTTGGTTTAAGTGAGGTTCTCGTAGGTCAGGCTGAATTTAACATTGCCGTATCTAAGGTAATGGACAACCTTGATGTTTTAACTGCTGGAGTTAGGCCTCCCAACCCACTTGCTTTGCTTGACTCAAAACGGATGGCATCACTCATTGATAGTTTCTCATCCCAGTATAAGTATGACTTTGTAATTATTGATGCTCCTCCACTGCTTTTGGCAGCCGATGCTTTGACTTTAAGCCAAATGACTGATGGTATTTTGTTAGTAGCCCGACCCGGAGTAATTGATTCCAACAGTGCTAATGCTGCTCAAGAGATATTAGAGAGATCCAATTACAACGTTCTAGGTTTAGTAGTCAATGGAGTCATTGATAAAAATGAATCTAGTAGTTATCGATATCATTCTCACGAATACTTTAACCCAAGAGAGTTGAAAAAAGAGCTTAAGGGACTGGCGAAAAAATAAAGCTTCTAAAAAATTATTTTAGGAGTTACATCAAGTCCGGATAAATATTTATTAATAAAGACTGACGTAAAGACGCCAGAAGTTTTAAATAATAAGTAATTAACCGGACTAAGAATTATTTATATAGCGCTCCTAGATCGGATAAGATATATCTTCACTGTTTTGCTTCGTGGCTGTTGCTGGCCTTCTTGAATTGAGTTGTAGACAAAAGCTATATATCAATAAAAACTTTATCCTACAACCCAATGCCATACTTTTAACTACTACCGATTTTCGTATGCTCCTCTATCAGGTGCAGAACCGGACACACGAGGATTGCCTAGAAAATCAGTTTTCAAACTACTCCACTTTAAGCCACTATTAATTGCCGGACTTGTTGATTTCAATCTAAAGTCACGAGCCGAGGCATTAACAAACTGTGGATCTGCAATCATATCGTTAGGCCCTGTAATCTTGATTGTCGAATTATTACGATAAACATTGTAGTTATAACTGACGTTGACATTTTTCATATTGCTATTCGCAACATTACCAGGGGAAGGATACATAATGTTATTGAAAATTTTGACATCAGACGAATAACCCGCATAAATTTCGCCTTTTCCCTTTTTTTTAACTTCTGGACTTTGCTGATTCAAATATGCCGTGTTGTTGATAATATCGATATGCTGACTATCATGGGAATGAATACCTGAACCGCCATTATTGTAGGTGAGATTGTTTGCAATTAAAATCCGTCCTCTATATCCTTTTGAAACATCAACAATAATACCATTACCGTCTGAAATCGTTCCGGAACCAATCCAAGGAACGTACATTCGATTATTGTAGCTTCTGTTATTGGTCACAAATATCTTGTATCCCTGCTTGTTGTCAGAACTCCAATTATTAAGCAGGGAAATGCCACTGCAACCATGAACTGTGTACCAAGCGTTATTGAAAACAGTGTTATTATCCACTTTCACATAATCAGCTTGGATTGCTGAGATACCTGCTCCTCCACAATCATGCACTTTGTTGTTTAGAATATTTATATGATGAGAACGGCCTTTGTTTCCTCCATCAATGCTTATGCAATTTCCGCTAGTAAACTGATTTGATGTGTTATATTTCTGACTTAACGCATAATTACGGGTGATATTAGCATTGTTCCCTATAACCTCCAGCTCGTTAATCTCGATGTATGAAGCTCCATTTGAAATCGAGATACCATTCCACGTATTGTGCTGAATTTTTGGAAAATGCCCAGGATATGCTTTATATTTAATCCATGCATTTGCAGTTCCAGAACGTTTAATACTTAGTACAGCACCGTTTTTGGGCCCATTTTTGTATTGCCCGTTCATAATAAGTACCGTGTCGCCAGGATTAGTCAGGTTTGCTGCCCTTTGAAGTGTTCTAAAAGCGGATGAGGTAGAAAGTCCGCTATTTCTGTCGTTTCCGTTACCACTAACATAGTATGTTGTCCCAGTTGAAATACCACTGATCAACTTGCGGTTAGGTAGTGGTGTTTCCTGAATAGTGGATGGCTGAGGAACATCTTTAAAGAAAGACTCTGTTATTCTCTGCCCTTGAACCAGACCTGTTAATGCCCAGGGAAGTACAAGAGATGCGCTCAAACTGAGAAAACCGAAACCATGAATCATCATAGGGAAAAAATAGGGTATGTTGCAAAAACTCAATCGTTAACGGTTAGTAACTCTAGCCTTAGTTAATAACCCAGTATTGGATACGGTCGTATCACTGCCACTTGTAAGTTTATACACGGTTTTATAGGTTTAAACCTGCGCATTTTCGCGTAAATATGGCTGAACCACCTTTTGAGCTTGTGTTCCAAAAAATTGCAAACATCTGATAAAGTCACTGAATAAAAAATATCAGTATCCAGAGTTACCCTATTCATGAACACCAAGCAACCGTACAAATGGCGTCATTTCCAATTCGACATCATTCTACTGTGTATACGCGGTATCTGTGGTTAAAATAGTATATCTGTCATCAATTAGTTGATTTACTTAAATAATTCTTATGATAATAAGAATCACTGAATGACTAAAAATCAGTGATGAACTAGTATTTACGAAATCTGCTTTCTAAAATATTCTCATTATCATAAGAAATCCGAGTACCTACAATAAAGATTTCAAAAGCCTATCAATGCACATTATAAATTTACAGTGAGAGTTTTAAAGTTTACAGTATTTTTTTATAGGTAATATTACTTAAAATTATTATAATGACGGATATATAAAAGTGGTCAGATAGCTTAGAACATTGGCAAATCAGAAGAGAGCGGCTGTCAGAGTATTTATAGCAGACTTGTCTTAACAAGTATCACAGCATTTAGAAAACGCAAGTTGGAAGAAGCAATGTCTTGTGAAGCGTTTGTTATGTGTAACTTGCTTTTGATTAAAGGATAGTGCAATTTTAGGGACGAAGAGGGTTGGCTAACGTCCCCAATTTGCATCTATCTTTTAAACTAAAGTCCGAATAAGTTCAAAAGATTAAAGATAACACCTAGAGGTCCAGTTATGGTGTTGACGGTATCGCCAGTCTTAGCTGAACCAGATCGGTTGACTACTACAACGTCATTATTGCGGAGTATGGGATTAGTTTGCTCATTAATCCCAGCCGAGAAATCCACTTTTACTATACGTTTAGTGACAGAACCATTAGGGTTGAGGCGAATTAAATCAACAGCACTACTACTAGCTCTGGCATCATTAAATCCGCCAGCAGCGAGTATAGCTTGATTTAAAGAACTATTTGGTTGAACGTCTGTTAGACCTGGTTTTTTAACTTCGCCTACCACACCAACCTGAATCCGTGTAGGAGACAAAGTAGTCGTAGCTAATTGAGTCGCTTCTGCGGGGTTAATTTCAGTTGCCGTCGGAATAACAATTGTATCTCCGTCTTGCACAATGATGTCTTGATTGGCATCACCACTCTGTAACAGTTGCCAAAGATTAATATCTATAGATTGTTCTGAGCCAGTTCTTGTAGGTCGGCGTAGCTTGAGATTACGCACATCAGCTTGTGCTGTAATCCCGCCAGCTAATTGAATTACTCGTGTCACATTTGGTAAACCAGTGGGACTGGCAGTGCCACTGTTAGGGGTTGCGCCCACTTGGCTATCTGTATTACCTGGGGTGACAAGATACGAACCAGGACGGTTAACTTCACCAATAATTGTTACTGTGCGGGGTGTGGTTTGACTGGCGGCAAAGTTGGATGCAAATATATTGCGAGATTCTGCGACGTTGAAGTTGGTTGCTGTTGGCACAACTATAGTGTCTCCATCCCGCAAGGTAATATCCTGCGATAACTTGCCTGTTTGAATGAGTTCTTTCAAATTGAGGGTGACAGATTGCTCTGAAGAACGTCCTATTCTACGCCGTAATTGAACTTGAGTCACATCCGCAGCTAAAGTCACCCCCTGCGCTGTTGTTAATGCGGCTAATACAGTGGGGTATTGTACGCCTGGATTGTTCCCGGCGCCTCCACTCAAGTTTAGAGTGTAAGCTCCAGGACGTGTCACCTCTCCAGCAACAAAAATATTTATAGGACGAGGAGACAAGAGATTGACTGAAATCAAGGGACGTTTGAGGAAGCGAGCATATCTTCTAGCTATTTCGTCAGAAGCTTGTTCAGTTGTTAGCCCTAATACCGATACACTGCCAATTAAAGGTAGGTTGATTGCTCCACCGGGAGGAATTTGGTATTCACCTGTATATTCAGGTACTTCAAATACATTTACACGGATGAGATCGCCGCCTCCTAATGAATAATTAGTATCTAATTGTGTTTGTGTAATTGGTGGTTGTGTTGTTGGTGGTAATGGTTGTCCCTGAGCTAGACTGGCAGATGACACAGCGGCATTGACAGCAGTTAACAAAGCCATACCTACAGCTGGCTGAATTAGGAATTTAGACAAACTTTTGTTAAGCATATTTACTTGAGACTCTGAAACTACAATCAATAAAGTACTGTCTAAACATTTTTATTTTGACTATACCTAAGTATTCATGTTCCCCGACACTCTTATTTTCCTAGAAAAGTGTGATTTTCCGGAGGAAATTTGTTTATTGAAGTTAAATTTTTAGTGAAGTTAGCTTAAAGTTAATGTTGCTTGAATAGAGTAATATCAAAAAACATAGGATTTACGCCAATAAACCCAGTTTCTACAATAAATTATCTGTTAGCTAACAATCAAGTAGTCACGAATAAATTTTTATTGTCAGAGTTAATTTGATGACATTTAAAATCTGTGATGAGTAGTAAGGGACTACTAAAATTAGGAACAAGTTCATTAAATAAATACAAATAACCTTGAAAAAATGTCGGAATTTTATTTTTTGTAGATTGTGTTGGCAAAGAGAACTCAAAAAGGCAGAATTTTGGGTTTTGTTCTTCAAGCCAGTCGACAATTTACTATTTGGCAACAAGACTAATTTAAGGGGTTGTTTTTTCTTTGGATCTGTTGAATAAAAAATTCTTCTAGGGATTGACGTGACAAGTTAATGGCGATAATTTTACCTTCCATAAGACGAAGACTGGCAAGAAAATCATAGTAACCATCTTGTAATGTACCGTGCCAGGAACCATCAGGCTCAAATATGAGAGTGGGTATCCATTTTTTGAGAATTTCCCAGTCACCACCTTGACCTTTTACTTGATATGTGTCATTTATGCCTAAGAGTTCATTGAGGGAACCAGAGCAAATTAGTTCACCTTGAGCGAGGATGGCAATGCGATCGCAAATCTGTTCTACTTCACTAAGAACGTGGCTGTTGAAAAAAATCGTCTTACCAGCAGCTTTGAGCGCCAGAATAATTTCTCGCATTTGGTAGCGTCCCACCGGATCGAGACCAGACATTGGTTCATCTAGAAAAACCAAATCTGGTTCGTTAATTAGCGCCTGTGCCATACCAACACGCTGGAGCATTCCTTTGGAATAGCGGCGCAAAAGCTTTTTACGGGCATCAGCTTGGGATAAACCTACTAATTCCAATAGTTGGGGAATGCGCTGGCGTTGGACACTTTGGGGAATTTGGAATAACCCAGCAGCAAGCTGTAAAAACTCCCAACCAGTGAGATAGTCATACAAATAGGGATTTTCTGGCAGATAGCCAATATGTTGCTTAACACTGCGATCGCCTATTGGCTTATCGAATAATAATCCCCGTCCAGAGGTAGGATGAATAATTCCCAGCAACAATTTTAAAAGGGTGGTTTTACCAGCGCCATTAGGCCCCAACAACCCAAAGGTTTCGCCTTTGTAAACCGTTAAAGAACAGTTTTTGAGAGATACGACTTTTTGATTTAGCCAAAAACCAGTGCGATAGACTTTTCGCAACTCAGAAGTTAGGACTACTGGCGGAGTGTCTGTCGTATTAAGTTGAGAATTAGGGTCATCTGCAACAGACTTCATCTCGGTTAAATCACTATTTATCAGCTTGGTATTAATTAAAAATTACCCGGTAGGCTGATAATAACCATCACAAACGAGTGTGTCAATTAGCTCAAACTGGTGAGTGGGGATTGGGAAGACAAGGGTGGATTTTTCCCAATGCCGAATACAACTCTTGAAGAGGCTGCGCCCGAAGCGTAGCTATGCCGCAGGCTTTACGACTACGCGATAGTTGAGCGCAGTCGAAACTCAGTACAAGTGCCCAATGCCCAATGCCGAATGGCACGCTTGTTAACGGCAAACCTATTATTCGTAAGGCTTTTGGGTGTGGGGTGTGGGGTGTGGGGTGTAGTGAGCAAGAAGTTCATTGATGTTCGCACGAGGATTGTACTTTTCTTACTTTTTCCCTACACCCTACACCCTACCCCCAACACCCAGCCCTAGCAGGGGTTTTATCTTTTCTTAGTGCCATTCGCCCAATGCTCAATGCCTAATCCCAATATTCAATTTGACTCCTGTCATAGAACTCCCTTAGAACTGGGAATAAAGCCAGCACGTCGGGGGTCAATTTCTACCGCCTGCCGTGTTGCTCTTGCAAAGGCTTTAAATGTCGCTTCAATAATGTGATGGGAATTAATACCATCCAGTTGCCGAATGTGCAGTGTCATTTGGCTATGGTTCACCAAAGCCACAAAAAATTCTCGCACCAGTTGGGTGTCATATGTTCCTACCCTCTGAGTAGGAATTTGCAAGCCGTAGCTGAGGTGAGGCCGTCCAGAAAAGTCTAGCGCTACCTGAACTAAGGCTTCATCCAGTGGTGCAAGAAAATTACCAAAGCGGACAATGCCTTTTCTGTCGCCTAGTGCTTGGTTGAAAGCTTGCCCTAAAGTAATGCCTACATCTTCGTTGGTGTGATGGTCATCAATTTCCCAGTCTCCCTTGGCTTGGACATCTATATCAATCAGCCCGTGGGAGGCAATTTGATGCAACATATGATCCAAAAACGGAATGCCTGTTCCTGCTGTGCAAGTTCCTCTACCATCCAGGTTGATGGTAACTTGCACATCAGTTTCACCAGTAGTGCGGTGAACAGTGGCAATCCGAGAAGTTTCAGTTAGGCGATCGTAGTTTGAATTAACTTGGCGATTGGTTGTTTGCATGGGGAGTGAAAAGAGTTAGGAGTTAGAAGTTAGGAGTTAAAAATTCATAACTCATAACTCCTAACTCCTAACTTTATCGCGTCACATTCCCATAATTTCATATCCTGCATCTACATATAGAATTTGTCCGGTAATCCCACTGGACAAATCACTACACAAGAAAGCCGCAGCGTTGCCTACTTCTAGCTGAGTGACGGTGCGTCGTAGGGGAGCTACTTCTTCTACATGATGAATCATATCCAAAATTCCACCCACTGCTGAAGATGCCAATGTACGGATGGGGCCTGCGGAGATGGCATTCACGCGGATATTTTGCGGCCCTAGTTCAGCAGCCAGGTAACGCACACTCATTTCTAAACCCGCTTTAGCAATTCCCATAACGTTGTAGTTGGGGATTGCCCTAACACCACCTAAATATGTCAGGGTGACGATACTACCTCCCTCTGTCATCAAAGGTTTCGCTGCACCACTTAATTGCACTAGTGAGTAAGTACTAATTTCTAAGGCGGTGTTGAAGCCAGAACGAGAGGTTTGGCTAAAATCTCCACTTAAATCGTCTTTGCTGGCAAAAGCCAGACAATGGATGAGGATATCTAGCTTTCCCCACTGTTCGCGAATTGTCTCAAAGGTAGATTTAATTTGGTCTTCATCTTGGACATTACAGGGAAGAAATAAGCTGGGGTTAAGAGGTTCTACCAACTCCGCGACTTTTTTCTCCATCTTGCCGCGTTCATCCGGCAGGTAAGTAATACCCAGGTTTGCTCCAGCTTTGTGCAGTTGTTGGGCGATGCCCCAAGCGATCGAGCGGTTATTGGCAATACCTGTAACAAGGGCATTTTTTCCAGTCAGATTTAGCATATAAATTGTTAATGCGATCGATCATTAGGAGCATACTAGAATCTGAGGCACGTTTTGTCTTTGTTTTATACAGGCTTGACAAAAATGAATATTGCTAAGGGTGTTTGCTGTGACAAAAACCTTGATTTTTTATAAAGATATTCTCAAGATATCTTTATTTGTTCTTCAAAAAACCTTTTGAATATAGCTATTGGAAGTACTTATCAACAATTAGTAGCTGAAAGGATCAACAATTATGTATCATTATAAACAAAGAGTTATGAAGAGATTAGTTGGAGTATAGGAAAGTACAGAAAGGTTGACGGTGCTTTATTCATTTTTCGGGTGTATTCTTAGGTAATCAGTTTTTGTTTTTCCGGCATTGGGTAGGGGAAGGGAGATGATCGTGACACAAGATAAAGCCCTAGCAAATGTTTTTCGTCAGATGGCGACCGGGGCGTTTCCGCCAGTTGTGGAAACGTTTGAACGCAATAAAACGATCTTTTTTCCTGGCGATCCTGCCGAACGAGTTTATTTTCTTTTGAAAGGTGCTGTTAAACTTTCCAGGGTGTACGAGGCAGGAGAGGAAATAACGGTAGCGTTGCTGCGGGAAAATAGTGTTTTTGGTGTATTGTCATTGCTGACAGGAAATAAGTCGGATCGGTTTTACCATGCGGTTGCATTTACGCCTGCGGAATTACTGTCAGCACCAATTGAACAAGTGGAACAAGCACTCAAGGAAAATCCAGAATTATCAATGTTAATGCTGCGAGGTCTGTCTTCGCGCATTTTACAAACAGAGATGATGATTGAAACTCTTGCTCACCGAGATATGGGTTCTAGGTTGGTGAGTTTTTTGTTAATTCTTTGTCGGGATTTTGGCGTTCCTTGTGCAGATGGGATCACAATTGATTTGAAATTATCTCATCAAGCGATCGCAGAGGCAATTGGTTCAACTCGTGTTACCGTTACTAGGCTACTGGGAGATTTGCGTGAGAAAAAAATGATTTCTATCCACAAAAAGAAGATTACTGTGCATAAACCTGTTACCTTAAGTAGACAGTTCACATAAAAACAATTGGAGAAAGGGGAATCGGCGCGTGTTCTATTTTGAAAAATGACACTAATAGCTAGAGGTAAATCTAAAATTGAATAATTTCAGCTATTGCCAATTTCCACTTCTTTCCAGACAATGCTTAAAAGTAGTAGGCTGTATCAGGAAGGATTTCGGTAGCTAAAGATGACCACCGGATACATCCTCATCGCAGCAATTTTGATTCTGGGAGGCGTAATTGCCACCGTGGGCGATCGCATCGGCACACGAGTTGGCAAAGCCCGCCTCTCACTTTTTAAGCTTCGTCCAAAAAATACCGCCGTACTAGTAACAATTTTTACTGGTGGTTTGATTTCAGCATCAACGTTAGGGATTTTATTCGCTGCTGACGAAGGTTTGCGAAAAGGAGTCTTTGAGTTAGAAGATATTCAAACAGACCTCAGACAGAAGCGGGAACAGCTAAAAACCGCAGAAACGCAGAAAAGTCAGGTAGAGGGTGAGCTAAATCAAGCAAGAATTGCCCAAGCAAAGGCACAACAAGACTTGCAGGCAATTAATCAATCTTTGCAGGCGGCGAATGCCAAACAGAGGGAAACGCAAGCCCAGCTGAACCGTACCATTAGTCAACAAGCCCAAACCCAAACTCAACTCCAACGCACTCAAGGCCAGCTAGGACAAGTTGTAACTCAGTACCAAAAAGCCATAGCTGAGTTGCAAAGCGTTTCCAATCAGAGAAAACAGCTACAGGCGGCAGTTGAACTCTTGAAAACAGAACGTCAAAGACTGTATGCAGAAGCGAAAAAAGCCATTGACGAAGCCAAAACAGCAATTGAAAAACGCGATCGCGAACTTGCTAACCGTCAAGAAGCCATAGAAGCGCGCGATCAAAAAATTGCTCAACTGGATCAACTGATTCAAAAGCGTAACGTAGAAGTTGCAGCACGAGAGCAAGTGATTGCCAAACGGGAATCGCGCCTCAAAGAATTGGAAGCACAACAGGAGGAACTAGAACAGGAAGTTGCCAGACTGGAAAAATATTATCAGTCCTACCGCGACCTGCGTTTGGGTAAGCTGGCTTTAGTTCGCGGTCAAGTTCTGTCCGCTGCTGTAATTCGTGTTACTCAACCTGCCGCTGCTCGTCAGGCAGTGGTACAACTTTTACAAGAAGCCAATCGCAACGCCAACCTCGAATTAAGCGAACCTGGTGCAAATTCGGCAAACTTAGAGCTGTTGCGCGTGACCCAGGATCGGGTCGATCAATTAAGCAAGCAAATTGGCGATGGTAAAGAATACGTCGTGCGAATTTTTTCTGCTGGTAATTACGTCAGGGGAGAAAAGCAGATCGAATTTTTTGCGGATACAGCCCAGAATCAACTGGTTTTTTCGGGAGGCACGGTGTTAGCCACGACTACTGCTGATTCCCAAACCATGACATCTTATCAGTTACAGCAGCGGCTAGAAATACTGATTTCTGCTTCCCAATTTCGTGCCCGTAATGCCGGAATTGTCGAAAATGTGCAAGTAGAGGGGACTTTTCTGCGCTTTGTCAGCCAATTAAGACAGTATAATCAACTTTTGGAGATCAAAGCGATCGCAGCAGAGGATACTTATACAGCCGGGCCATTGAGAGTAAAATTGGTGGCAATAGTTAACGGAAAAATTATTTTTAGTACTTAAAAAATTATTTGCACACTGTTATTAGTAAGATTTAAACATATTGAGCAGCAGTCAAAATAATTGCTGTAGCTGCATTTTTTATTTAGCAGATACTATGCGAACATTTTTAATTTTTAATTAATTATGAATTTCCGTGAATTTTCACCAACACAACCAGTCATCTTGGGGTTTGATCCAGGTCGAGATAAGTGTGGTTTAGGGGTGATGGGACTGGATCGGCAACTGTATTATCATCAAGTCGTGTTAGCAAAAGAGGCGATCGCTAGTATTGAGACACTGCGCCAAAGGTTTCCGATCTCTTTGATGGTCATGGGCGACCAAACTACAGCCAAACAGTGGAGACAGAGATTATATCAAGAATTGACAGAACCGTTGAGTATTATTTTAGTAGATGAGCGCTACACAACCTTAGAAGCACGCGATCGCTATTGGCAAATGTTCCCGCCCAAAGGGCTAATCAAGCTATTGCCACAGGGTCTACGACAGCCTCCAAGACCCATAGATGACATTGTTGCCATCCTTTTAATCGAAAGATACTTAAATCGCCTCACTGAATCAGCAACCAGCCAATTTTAGATTTTAGACTTCGGCTTACCTTAGCTCCGGTTCCATTGAGCGAAGTCGAGATGCTCGGCACACGCTCAGTCGAATACTTTTTTCTTCAATCCAGAATCCAAAATTGAATAACTCCAAACTTTTAAAGTTCCGCCCGAATCGTAAAAGCATAGTCTCCTCCAGGCTCTAGCTGGTAGTCTTGTTGCTCCAAGAATCGACCGAGAGGTTCTTTGATTAAGGCGCGACCTTGGGAAGGCTTGACGGCAAGTTCTCCTCGACGAAAATGCCACTGGAAATGCCACTCAAACTCACCCGCACTCACTTCACCCTCAAGGAAGCCGTGTTGCCAGGATTGGCGGGTAATTCTGACATGGGCAATGGTTTCTGGCAGACGTTTTGCACTCACAATGCTTTATGTCAAGTGTGGAATAACAGCCGATGATCTAGGCTACTTATTTTATTTACCAAACATATCTCAATTAGACAAACTGACAAAGTGGGTATTTGTAGTTAACTAGGTTGTGTTTATGAGTAAGATGACTTCAGCATCCTGGAGTTGCGCCACCGATAGTGTAAGCAAACTAGGCGTAGCCTCTCCTAGAGAAGCGTTAGCGAGTTTTACTTCGAGGGTCATAGTTCGTCATAGAGATTGGAAAATAAATCAAACGAGAAATGCTAATTTTTTCGTTGCTTCTAGCGATCGCATTTCAACTACTGGTACATTTCAGGAATCGTTCCCACTCGCAATGTGAAGCAGTCTCTAGCGTAAATACCCAAATTAAGCAGTGTCTAACACTCGTATCATAATTATGTCGCTGAAAGTTTTTGTTGGGAACCCACAATATATTTATGCCGCAAGATAGCTGTTTTTTGAATCTATATGTACTTCAAATGTTGGGCAAAAGTATCTGAAGCATACAATAAATTAAAAACTACAGATAAAAAGATTTTGTGAATTACGCATAGACTCTTATACGATTGGGTAGTCTTACTAAAATAACTATCTCTAACACCAATGCCTAAAAAAGTAGGGAGAATGTCTTGTGGAGTCCTCATCACAAACTAAAAAAGGCTTTTTAAAAGTTAGTGGTTTCTAAGTGGATTTTCATAAATAACTTTATATATTTTAGCATTTCATTTAGTTTGACTGCTTCAATAGTTTGTCAAAAACGATTTAGGTAGAACTATTAGTTATTACTATTTATGTGATGCTCAATTCCCTAACTCAAGTAAGATGTGCCCTCACTCTCAAAATAGATATTATATTTATTAAATGTAAATTTCAGTTTACGTAATGAGGTAAGTAATGGCAATTAAATTGAAAGTTCCCGATATTAAAGGTGATGAGTGCGCTAAGAAAATAACTAAATCTATTCTGACTATGGAATCTGATGCCAAAGTAGATGTGAACGTTGATACTAAAACCGTAACTGTAGATGCTGCGGCTTCTGAAGAATCAATTAAACAGATGGTTCAATCTGCTGGTTATACTATAGAGGGCTATTAATTAAATTTCTAAATTTCCTAATAAATTTAGAGGAAATAATTTAGCCAGCACAATTACTTAATGATATTTACGTCCGTTTGACGGGCGTAAATGTTAATATATTACTTTACTCGATCGCAACTATTCCTACTCTGATAGCATGGCAAACGGCTATAAATATTGGTAAGTATCAATAATAATTAATTTCACTAAGAGGATGTTTGAAAAGTCATGATTAATGTATTAAATATTTTTTACCCCACCCTAACCCTCCCCTTGTAAAGGGGAGGGAACTGGATTTTTGGTTTCCCCCAATGTATCGGGGGGATTAAGGGGGGTAATTTTAATCACAGCCAACCACTTTTCAAACAACCTCTAAGACCCAATCAAAGATGACTTTTAGAAAATGAAATTAAAAATTTCATGTCAATCATCTTTATTAAGTATAAGTTAGAGTAAATCGTCGTTTATCTGTCAAATAATGTGGTATGTCACACATAGCAGAAAGAAGAATTACATTCACTTATCCTCAAGTCTAAGTACTAGGGAGGATTTCTGATGAATAACTAACTGATAGATAATTGGGGCAGAAAGCTATAGCTAAAAGCATGGAAACCAAACAGCTAGGAAAAACTGGTATCTTTGTAAGTGCGATTGGTTTGGGTGGTATGCCGATGTCAATTGCTAATCGTCCTCCTGAATCGGAATCAATCCAAGTTATCCATCGGGCTTTGGATTTGGGTATTACATTTATTGACACAGCCGATTCTTACTGCAAAGATGAGTCAGATAAGCACCACAATGAGCAGCTAATTCACAAAGCACTTAGTAGTTACAAAGGCGATGTTAGCCAAGTGATTGTAGCAACTAAGGGCGGGTTGATGCGTCCCAATGGCAACTGGACAAGCAACGGCAACCCAGAACATTTGCGCCAAACAATTCGAGCCAGTTTTGAGGCTTTGGGCAGTGCTAAACCCATCGATGTTTGGCAATACCATTCTCCCGATCCTAATTACACCATTGAAGAATCTCTTACGCCAGTTAAAGAAGCAGTGGAGGCTGGTTTGATTCGGTTTGTAGGAGTTTCTAACTTTTCCGTTGAACAAATTAAGCGGGCGCGGGATATCGTCGATATTGTTTCGGTGCAAAATCAATACAGCCCTTGGCAGCGACAGCCAGAAAATGACGGCGTATTAGAATATTGCGAACAGCAGGGATTGACCTTTTTACCTTGGAGTCCCTTTGGTGGTAGGCGTCGCCATCAGGATTTGCAAGATATTTCTGCGATCGCTAAATTAGCTAAAGAAAAAGGCGTGTCGGTGTATAATATCGTTCTAGCGTGGTTGCGTTCCAAATCGCCCATTATTTTGCCTATTCCTGGTGCTAGCAAGGTTTCCAGCATTGAAGACTCAACGCGTGCTATCAACGTGAAATTATCTGACGAAGAAGTGCAAAAAATCGATCGGGCAACTTAATTATTCGGCGTTACTAATTCAATCTATGAATCTGCGTGTAAAGACGTTGCTATGTAAAGTTTTTACAAAAATTTTGAAATCATGCAAAAGCATTTTTCTACCTGAATTCAGTAACGCCAATCATTCCACTGGCTAATATAAATATGGTAGAAATTGCCTATAAAAAAAGACATGATATTAGAAACACACCGCTTGCTAATGCGTGATTTTGTAAAGACAGATTTGCAGGCGGTTTTTGCCTATCAATCCGATCCTTTGTATTTGCGTTATAACTACTGGACACAACGCACACAGAACGATGTTTGCGAGTTTATCCAGATATTTATCGATCAGCAAAAAGAGCAACCCCGAACTAAGTTTCAGTTAGCTATTGTCCTCAAAGAAGAAAATCGGCTGATTGGTAATTGTGGTATCCGTGTAAACCATCCAGAAATGCGGGAAGCAAATATCGGCTATGAACTAAATACTCAATATTGGGGACAAGGTTATGCAACAGAAGCAGCAGAGGCAATTTTAAAGTTTGGCTTTGAAGAATTGAGAATGCATCGTATCTGGTCTTGGTGTGTTGCAGAAAATGTTGCTTCTGTAAAGGTATTAGAAAAAATTCGTATGCGTCGTGAAGGTTATCTGCGGGAAAAAGAGTTAATCAAAGGCAGATGGTACGACAACTTTCTTTACGCGATCCTTGAGCATGAGTGGCAAGCAAACTAATATTGCTTCTATGAGCTACCTCAGAGACAATATCATAAATTACTGAGAAATTGAGGATAAGACAAGTTCAGAGGGTCGCACAGATGATCAACCCTATCCTCTATTTTCAAACAGCTATAGAACACGAAGCATTAGCAGCAGCGGGTAAAAAGTATCTGCATTCTCGTAGACGAATAGCTACAGAGAAATTATCTCAGCGGGCAAACTTTCAGCCTGGAAGATTATCAGCTTTTATTTACAGATCATAATCCGAAAATCTTATGAATTGGTGTTTTTGTTTTGATATCTACTAATCTGATGCTTGAAAAATTGAAGAAAACCTGACATTTTTGCTCACCCTCTCAGAGAAAGTCACAGCGAAAACTTAATTAATTTTGGAGTCTAAAAAAAATGCGATCGCTACTTTTAACTTTTGCTCAAAATTTGAACTTTTCTGAAACTCAGTTGGAAGAAATACTATCACAACTTTTAACTGAAGTTCTCAATTCACCTGGATTGCAACAAGAATTAAACAGCTTAGATACCAGTTTACTTAAGGAAACTTTACCCACAGCAGGAGGAGTTTTAGCTAAGGAATTACCACCTTTTTACAACTGGCTAAAAAATGAGTTGGGAGTCAAGCGGGTTCCTGATAGTCCCGATCACACAACAACATGGGTAATTGGTTTTCTCCATAATCAAGAAAGTCTAACTCATTTAGTTGAGTTGCACCGTCCAGTACCTCGTCCGGCTTTAGAAGCTTCTATTCCCCGCTTGATAGGTATGTTTGAAGATGTCGAAGACGCGCAAGTTCGGCAAGAATGGCAAAAAGCGATCGCAGCTCTATGTCTAGTTTTAGTTGTGGCTGCACGCGAACAAGATAGAGCAGCTGTAGCAGTCTGAATTGCTGTCTACCGCGTGTAGTGGCGCACAGATGTGCGCCCCGACTAATCTATATCTCCAGATGCGATCGCATCCAATTTCTTAACATCAAGGATCGTAATCGTCCCACCCCGACGATAAGCAATTACTGACTTGAGACTTTTAATTAATCGCACGCATTCTTCGTAAGTAATGCCGCTACTTCGAGCCATCCGATAATAAGATAATTTAACTTTTAAACACTCGCCTTGTGAAGTAGATTCAGTTCCCGATTCAGCAGCAAAATATTGAATTAATCTCGCAAGGCGAACAATCGCTCTTTCAGAAACTAATCCGTGGACTGTTTGATGTAATTGCTGAATCCGACTGTTAAAAACCATCAGCATTCGTAAGGCGATTTCAGGATTTTCGCCAATAGCTTTTAATAAAGCATCTCGCTCTACAGTGAGGATTTCACAATCAGATTCAGCAGTGACAGTTGCCGGAGAAATTCCATTTCCCAACAAAGCAGGAGCCGCAAAAATTTCTCCAGCAGCTAAGGCACGAAGAATTGTTTCTTTCCCCGTTGTTGCTGTTTTAGTAACTTGAATCGATCCATTGACAAGAGCGTAGAGTTTTGCTGGTAAACGATCGCCTTCATGGAGAATAATCTCTCCTTTGCGATAGCCTTGTACCTGAGTGTAAGCTTGTAAACCGATCTTCTCTGCCGTTTTTAAACCCGCAAACACGATAATTTGTGAAAGTTGTTCCAGGGACGCTTGCATGATTAGCCTGATATTGCCCAGGCTGGACGATGATGAATCCAAGGATTAGCCGCTTCTAATTGTGCTGCTAGGCTGATGATTGTGGCTTCAGCGGCAGGTTTACCAATTAGCTGCACACTGATGGGTAAACCTTGATTATCAAAGCCGACAGGAATTGCGATCGCAGGTTGTCCAGTTGCATTCGCAGGCGGACAAGGGGCAACCCACTCAATAATATTTTGGAATGTCTCTTCTGGACTGAGCGAAGCCCATTCCCCAACGCGGATAGGTGAATGTAGATAAACTGGCAATACCAGCACATCCACGGTATCGAAAAACGCCACAATTTGACGTGCTACTATCTGCATTTGAGAAACTGCTTGCAGGTATTCTCCAACGGAACCTGTACGTGCAAATAGCCAGCGATTTAATGGCTGCAAAGCTTCAGCAGGAAGTCCCGATGCGGCTACCCCAGCTTGCCAAACGATTTGAAATGGTTCAACTAAACTACTAAAATCTGGGGATTTTTGTTCAACGTGGTGGCCGAGTTGTTCTAACAACTGGACTGTTTGGCGAACACCTTGCTGACAGTTAACGTCAGCTTCTCCCAAAGGAGAAATGCTAGTGTCAAAGGCAATTCGCAAAGCACCGAGTTTTGTCTGAGTAGCGGCGAGAAATGATGGTTCGGGATCTGGCAACCAGTAAGGATCGCCTGTCATGTAACCAGATATGGCATCTAAAAGGGCAGCAGCATCAGCAACAGTGCGGGCGATCGGCCCGTTGACGGCAATTCCAGCGAGGCGTTCGCCTACGGGTGCTTTACTCACCCTGCCTCTGGATGGTTTAAGTCCCACTAAACCACAACAAGCCGCAGGCCCGCGAATTGAACCACCGCCATCAGAACCTTGAGCGATCGCACACAGTCCCGCCGCTACCGCCGCCGCCGCGCCACCACTGGAACCGCCAGGGGTGTATCCTAAATTCCACGGATTTCTCGCTGGGGGAAAACCCATAGGTTCGCTGTAGGGAAAAGAACCTAATTCGGAAGTGGCTGTTTTACCAAGAATAGTAAATCCAGCTTGCTTAATCCGCGTTACAACACCATCATCATAGTTAGGGATATTGTTCAGTAATGCCGGATTTCCATAAGTACAGGTAACACCTGCTACAGCATTGAGGTCTTTAATAGAAATCGGCACGCCAAAAAATGGCGGTAGTTCTGAGGTAGTTGTTAATAATTCTGTTTTGGCTTTGGCATCTGCGATCGCTAATTCTGCCGTCACTGTAAAATAACTTCCTAATTGAGGATTTAATTGCCCAATCCGTTCTAAATATATTTCTACCAACTCTAGCGGTGATATTTCCCGGCGACGAATTAATTGCGCCAACTCTAATGCTGGGGTAAATGCTAAATCAACTTCATTCATAGGTTAGTGAATGGGTAATTTTGTCTTTCTCTGGGATTTTTAAACTGAAATTGTTACTTTAGCAGGATTTCCGGGAACTATAAATTTTATAGCTCCTAAGATTTGTGACTTGTTTAGGATGCTCAGATGCAATAAACGTGGTTGTATTACTCAAGCTATTTTAATTGTTCTGCATAAACTTTCGACAAATCCCCAAGGGGTATTTATGGCTAACCTAGAAATACTTGTTAGTAAATTGCCAACACTAATTCAAAATTTAAAACTGACTATTGGTGATTCTAATCAAATTATGGAACAAATTATCTTAATCAATAATGCTCAGGAACAGCTACGGAGTATTAAAAAAATAATCGCTCAGGAATTGAGATTCGAGCGCACTAAGAATTCTGCGATCGCTACACTTCCTCCATTGAGCGCAGCAGCTACTTTATTTATACCTAATTTGGGATTAGTCGATCCAGCGATCGCAGAAAAGTTTGGGAACTCAGAAACTAAAATTTCATTAACTGATTTACAATCAAAAATTGATGATTGGATTGAATGGGGTTATTTTTTACAAGCGATAGCTGCTGATATTCTTAGCGACATTCAATTAGTAAATCAACTAAATTCTGATATTCTTAATTTAAGTATATCTAATGAATTTCAAACCTTTAATGACAGCTTAAAAATTGACTTAGCCTTGGCGAAATCTAATATTTTAAAACATCAAATTGAAAAAATTGGCGATTCTCAAACACAACTCTTACAGTTACAGCAAAAATTAAATTATATTTTTGATACTATTAAAAATAGTCGTAGCTTATTAAATATTTTATTAGGTGTCTCAGCTTTTTATGGTAAATCTGGTTTCGCTTTAGAGTGGTTAGACGATGACCACGAATTAATTATATCGAGTGAGGGAAAATTTCAAGAATTGACAGATATTCTCAATGATTGTGATTCTTTCCAAGAACAAATTGCTGCTTTAATTATTAGGGGTAATACTTTAACTCAACAGGGAGAACAAGCCCTGAAAAACATTGAACAGGAAAGTAGTAGAGAAGCAACCAGTAGCCAGGAAGTAGGAATATTAACAAAGTTTTCAACACCAAAAATAATACGTTCAGCTTTGATTATCACTTCAAGTTTATTAATCTTAACTTTTGCTGGTTTGAAAATTAGAGAACAAAGTCTAAGTTTAACTCAAGAAGGAAGTGCGATCGTTAACTTTAAATCTGCTCAAAAACTTGGTATGGAGGCTGCTTCTCTGGTTCAAAAGCCACCGCATCCTTTAAAAGTCTGGCAACAAGCAGAAACTAAATGGTATCAAGCAATAATTTTATTAGATAACATTCCTGCTAAAACATCAGTTTATGACCGGGCAAAGAAGAAATTAGCTTACTATCAAATTAACTATGAATCTATTAGTCAAAGAGTACTAATTGAAAATAAAGCTGTAGGAAACTTAGAATTAGCCCACAAGTTAGCAACAGAAGCTAATTTAGTTGTTAAAAATTCACCTCATTCACGACTAAGTCGGCAGCAAGCACAAAATAAATGGCGGCAAGCAATTAATTTGTTAGAAGCTATTCCAGAAAGTACGTCTGTCTTTGTGCAAGCTAAAGAGATGCTTTCTATTTACAAAACTAATTATGCAGGGACTAATCAGCAGTCCTAAATCATTTATGAAAAATTAGATAGGATTGCTATAGCAGTTATTGAATATTTTACAAATTGGGTTAAACAAATAAAGAGATAAATCGCCCTCTTTTGACGCTTTACCTCTCTCAACAACAGATAATTACAACTAAACAATTACAGCTTAGAACGGTCAGTTAAAATCTCATAACCAGTCTCCGTTACCAAAACTGTATGCTCAAATTGAGCCGACAAAGAATTATCCATAGTGACTGCTGTCCAACGGTCAGATAATGTTCGTGTGTGTCTGGAACCCGCGTTTAAAATTGGCTCAATTGCCAGCGTCATCCCCGCCCGGAGTTTAACATTTGGCATCTCACGAGTACGATAGTTGAATACTGAAGGTTCTTCATGCAGGTTACGACCGACACCGTGTCCAGTAAACTCTTCAACTATACTAAAGCCGTTAGATTTCACATGATCTTCAATTGCTCCAGCTAAGTCAAGTAGGTATACACCAGCCTTTACTTGTTCAATGCCTTTATATAAAGCTTCTTCTGCTACGCGAATTAATTTAGCAGCTTCTTGCGTCACTTCACCGACAGCAATTGAAATGCAAGAATCACCATGAAAGCCTTGGTAATAAGCACCCGTATCTACTTTTAATACATCCCCGACGCGAATCACTTTTTTGGGGCTAGGAATGCCATGTACTGCTTCATTATTAATACTGGAACAGATAGAACCCGGAAAACCGTGATATCCTTTAAAACTCGGTGTTGCACCCATTTCGCGGATGCGTTTTTCTGCATAAGCATCCAAATCAGCTGTTGTCATTCCTGGCTTTACTAGCTCGGAAATTTCTTTGAGGACAGTTGCGACAATTGCCGATGATTGCCGCATGATTTCTATTTCACGCGGCGATTTAATTTCAATTCCTCGGCGCTGTTTTTTCGCAGGTGCAGGCTGAGTCGCTTGAGAAAGTAAGTTACTGAAAATGTTCATGGGAAATTAATAATTACTGGTGGCTGTGACGCTGAAGTATGAATGCTTTCTCTAGATTAATTGAGAAATAATATCTATAATTTAACACTATGGGAGTTAGTACAGTTTAGTCTAAAATTGTGGTGAATTGAGGTTTCAAATTTAAACGCAAAGGGGCGCAAAGTTAAGCGCAAAGGTACGCAGAGAATTTCATGAAATGTTGTATTTATCTCAATTATTTTTAATTTTTGATGGCAATTTCTCCAATCATACCCGCTTCTGTATGTCCTGGTATTGTACAACGTAAGCCATAAGTACCAGATTTCAAGGGCACAAATACCCATTCGGCTTCAGCACCGGGCTTAAGTTCCAGTTCGTGAATGGCTCCTTTGATTTCTACTTTGCCTGCTTCAACTTTTTGTGTCCAGATGCCATCGGCAAAATCTTTAGCGGTAAAATAGTGCTTCAGTTGGCTGGGATTATTAAGCCGTAGTTGATAACGTTTACCAACCTCAAATTCCAAATGATTTGGCTCAAATTTGAGGTCGTTAGCCGCATTACCCAAGCTAACTGTAATTTCTGTGGCTGGTTGCTTGAGCAAATCAAAAGACTTATTCGCCGCCATTGCTGGAGTAGCAGCGATGAAATTTAGAGCTAGGAGTAACATTAAGATCGCGTAGTTACACCGTAATATTTGTACCCAAGTAGGAAGTGTGAAACTAAGGGATTTAATTACAAATTCGTAAAAATAGTTATAAATTTTCATCACTAATTCTCAAAAGGCAATGCTGATGAGCAATAACAATTAATAGGTAGCGGGGAAAACCACTTTACCTATTCTTTATATTATCCATGCCCAGTGCCTTATCTCTACCTAATACTTTTCTCTACTAACACAGATGGCCCAGCAGTAACGACTACGATTTGATCTGGGTGGAGTAACTCACGAGCCGCTTGATTAACTTGAGTAAGGGTAACTTTCTGGATTTTATCAGCGAAGGAGTGCAATTCTACTTTATTTAGTCCATACACCTCATTCATCAGTATTCTATCTGTTAATTCCTCTGGGTTTGCTAGGGAAACGTTGTAGTTGCTGATAAGGGTGTGTTTAGCTGTTTCAACTTCCAGTGCCGTGACACCTTGTTGATGGATTTGTTGTAGTATTTGACGGGTACTAGCGATCGCTTTACTGCTATCTTCAGGACTAGTCTGCATCTCAATCAAAAATGTCCCTACATTCTTCCCGGCTTGGAAGGAGCTATAAATCCCATAGCTCAAACCTTGGCGATCGCGCACTTCTGCACCTAGTCTACTAGATAAGGTATCGCCTCCCAATATCTGGTTTAATACTAAGGCTGAATGAAATCGAGGATCGTAACGGTTAATGCCTGTGTAACCCATATAAGTTACAGCTTGGGCTTTATCTGGTAAAACTGGGTTGACACTGACAATTTTCTGTGGCATTGCCACCGGAGGATATTTTAATGTGGGTGCTTGGCCGCTAACTTCCCAGTCTCCCAACTTATTTTTAATCAGCGATCGGACTTTGTCTAGATCGAAATCTCCCACCAGCGCTAGCACTGTTGTATCTGGGCGATAATGTTTAGCTTTGAAATCAATCACATCCTGGCGCTGAATCTGCTGTAAACTCTCCTCTGTCGGGAAGGTATGTAAGGGGTGTTTTTTCGGATAAATTGACTGAACAAATACTCTTCTGGCTACTTCTGATGGCTCATCTAATTCCTGTTGCAAATCAGTTAAAGTTTGTTGGCGATGCAGTTCTAACTCTTTGCTGGGAAAGGTACTATTTTTCACAACATCTGCTAATATCTCTAGGAGTATTGGCAAATCATCTGCTAAACTATCACCTTCGATATGCACGCCTTCGCGGTAGGTTTGAAAGTCTAGACTTGCGCCTCGTTCTCCTAAGACTTTAGCAATAGTTAAAACATCTTTGCTCTTAGTACCATTTAGCAAATTATCTGCCACAAAAGCAGCCAATCCAGCTTTATTCTCTGGATCGAATTCCGTCCCAGCTTGAATATAACCGCTCAAGGTAACGGTGGGAGTACTCCGATCTGGTAACAGTAATAACCGCAATCCATTAGTCAATTTAAATTCCTGGGGTAAGACTTGGGCAATCGCATCTGTAGCCAAATCCACAGGCGGTAAGTACTTTATCACCTCAGAAAAAAGCACAGGTGCGCCAGGAGAGAAATTTTCTGTAGTTTGGGCTGAGTCTGGTTTTTCACCAACTTCTGTTATCCGCTTTTGAGTTGGTTCAAAAAAGCCTACTGTCCGCGCTTCTTTTGTCAGGTATTTGTTAATCACAGCAACGACATCCGTCGGCTTCACCAAACGAACAGCTGCCAAATAGCGGTCTGTGTAGCTATAATCACCAACAGTTGTCTCATCAGTGCCCAATCGCATTGCTTGAGAGGTGATATCACGATTACTCAAAATTACATCTGCTGCTAATTGAGTTTTGGCTCGTTCTACTTCCTCAGATGTCACACCTTTTTCTGCTACATTGGCGATCGCACTACTCAACATTGAGTCAATTTTTTTCAAATCTTGTTTAGCTCCAGCCGTTACCAACAACTCATACCAGCCAGATTCTCGCAAACTGGTAACGGATGCTGTAAGTTCACTAGCTAAACCTGATTCCACCAATGCCTGATAAAGTCTAGAATTCCGTCCCTCTGTCAAGATGTAATCCATCACATCCAGCGCCGGGACATCCGGTTGATTTGCATCCGGTAACGGATACACAGCTTGTAACAGCCGCCCTGCTCCCGGTTCTCGCAATACTATTGGGGATGAGGGAGAAATAATTTCTGCCTTCTGTCTCCTGCCTTCTGCCTCCTGCCTCCTGCCCCCTGCCTCTTGCCTGGGTAATTTACCAAACACTTCTTTAATTGTTTCGAGAGTATTTGCTGTTTGAAAATCTCCCACAATCACTAAGACAGCATTATCAGGACTGTAAAAATTGCGGTAATATTTTTCTACCTGCTCGACTTCAAATTTCTCGACATCAGCTTTGGTGCCACCTACAGGCAACCCATAAGCATGATTAGGAAACGCCGCTTGCATAACGGCGCGGTTGAGGCGATATTCTGGACTATTTTCGTAACCCTGTAACTCGGAAATTACTACCCGCTTTTCACTGGCTAATTGCTCCGGCTCAATCTGGGAATTTCGCATTCTGTCTGCTTCCAGCACCAAGAGCGCTTTCAGCTTGTTTCGTTCCACAGTACCGTAATATGCAGTTTGGTCATAGCTGGTGAAAGCATTAGAATCACTACCTAAAGCACTAAACAAACGTCCAAATTGAATTGGACGGTTTTTTGTACCTTTAAACATCATGTGTTCTAGCTGGTGGGCAATGCCATTCACGCCTGGTTCTTCGTTACGCGAGCCAACCTTGTACCACACTTGCACCGTCACCACTGGCGCAGTATGCACTTCCTTTGTCAGGACAGTTAGACCATTCTCTAGTACTGTCTTGCGGACATTTTCTGTCAGTGTTGAGGGCATTATTCTTTTTGCTAGCAAGGTTGACTGATATTTTTCTTTGTTAGTAAATATAACTGGATGTTGGCTATGAGCAGGTCGATCGCTCAACAAAAAAACAGCTACTAGCCATAAACTTAAAAGTAATATCGGCAAGGGATATTTATAAAATTTAGAATAAAATTTGGAAAATCCATACATGTATTTAGCAGATTTATTTGTAAATTAAGTTACATAGTTATTTTGAAGAATGACTACACTCTAATCTGACGAAAAAATCTGTGACTTCAGTAACAATACAGAAAAACAATATATTAGCAACAAAGCTAATAAAAAAGCTGAATTACGAGAGTTTTGCTAAAATCCGAATGAATTCCAGAGGTAAGCCATCAGTATCGGCGATGAAAGCCACTTCGTAAATGCGATCGCCTATTTGCTGTTGTGTCGGTTCTAAAAGTACCTTCAACGGTTCTAATCCTTCGGTTTGACTCTCAACAGCTTGCAATGCACGTTCTTGTAAACTTGTCAACCAGCTAGGTAAATCTGGTGTAATCTCAGTTAAATCGAACGAAAGATGATAATACCCTACATAATGTTCGTCAGCAAAGGCGTCTGGGGCTGGCTTTGGTTCGGGAATTTGGATCAGTTCAATTCTGCCGCCCAATCCTTCCATCCAGCAAGCTAAGGTGTAGCCTGTGGTAAAGCGTTCTGAGATTGTAAACCCTAAAAGTTCGTAGAAAGCGATCGCTCGATGAATATTCGCAGTCCGAATAGAAGCGTGGTGCATAACAAAAGTTAGGAGTTGTAAGTTATGAGTTCTAAATTGAATTTAACTCTTAACTCCTCACTCCTAACTCCTAACTTTACTCAAACAACCTGAAATAAGGGTAGCGTACAGGGACACCAGGCTCTTTTTCCAAGTCAAAATTAATCACTTCCCAACAGGCATCATCTGAGCTATCGGGGCTAAACTCCACGGGTAAACCGTACAAACGTGCCGCAGTAGCTTCTGGTTGTCCAGAACGCCAAGGCGTGCTGCGTTCTAAGTAGCCACTCATTAATTCCTGATAGCGTCGAGCAATAATCACTCGTGTTGCTCGAAAACCTTGGGTATAGAGCTTGTCTAATGCTTCGTGAATTTCAAAGCGAATACCATCAGGATGAGTATGTTGTCTATACCATTCATTATTCCATCTCCGCCAATGACGCCCCGATTGCAAATGGATTAACTCTCCATTTTTAGGATTAGCTTCAAACGCGCCATGACGCGGACACAGATAGGTATCTGTGAGTGTCAACGCCGGAATAGTCTGGCGACAATGGGGACACTGTATTTCCGGCCCAAACATCGGGTACTGCAAACCTGGATTCATCATGAAGTGCGTACAAACATAGTTTTGTCTTCACCAGCACTAGTGGGTTGGATTATACACTTCGGCTCAACCACTTTGGGTTACTTGCTCGCTGCTGCATAGACACGGTGTTGCGGCAGGAACATTGTTCACTAGTGTTTTCCTCAGCGTAGAGGCTTGACGCTGTGATATCCTGGTTGTGCAACCAGCCTCAAAGGTTGGTGTTTCTCCAGTGTTCCTGGGTACCATATTCATATTCTATCGTGTCTACCGCTTCTTACTGGACATCTCCTGATTTTTCTCAAGCTGCCTTCATTGCGAACAATGCTGTTGTTATGGGTTCGGTAAATATAGCAACAGGAGTGAGCATTTGGTATGGAGCAGTGGTTAGGGGAGATGTAGAACGAATTGAAATTGGCGAATGCACAAATATTCAGGATGGTGCAATTCTACATGGTGACGCTGGTTTTCCAACAATTTTAGAAGATCATGTTACCGTAGGGCATCGCGCTGTAGTACATTCTGCTTACATTGAGCGTGGAAGTTTGATTGGCATTGGCGCAGTGATTTTAGATGGGGTACGAGTGGGCGCTGGTAGCATTATTGGTGCTGGCGCAGTAGTAACTAAAAATGTACCGCCTTTGTCATTAGTTGTCGGTATTCCAGGTAAAGTATTACGGCAAGTAACAGATGTTGAAGCCGCAGAACTGATTGAACACGCTAAACGTTACCAAAAGTTAGCTTTAGTTCATGCTGGTAAGGGTACTGATATTGGTTTTAGCAAGGCTTAGAGAGTAGGGAGTAGGGAGTAGGGAGGCAGGGGGGCAGGGGAGCAGGGGGGCAGGGGAGCAGGGGAGGCAGGGGAGGCAGGGGGAGAAGAATTAATAACCAATGCCCAATCCCCAATGCCCAATGCTCAATACCCCATAATTTAAACATTCTTTACATTTGGATTTGGAAAAATTGCCCACTTCAGCTAAAAATAAAAATGAGAGCTGTTGACAAAACTTTAATTTCTACTTAAAAGAGGGGTTCTTAGATATGGATATCGATTTTCGTATAGCGATCGTTTTAGCACCAGTAGTCATTGCTGCTAGTTGGGCAGTGTTTAATATTGGCGCTGCGGCTTTAAGACAATTTCAAGGCTTTTTCGATAGAGAAGCTTAAATTCATTAATGGGGCATGGGGCACGGGGTACTTGTACTGAGTTTCGACTGCGCTCAACTACCGCGAAGCCGAAGTATTGAGCATTGATTATTCATCTTGTCCCCTTGTCCCCTTGTCCCCTTGTCCCCTTGTCTCCACTCCCTACTCCCATTCCTTGGATATCGATTCTGTAATACAACCCCTGCAACGCTTTGGTGTCCATTTGGGACTCGATCGCATTGTCAACCTATTGGCAAATCTCGGCAATCCCCATCACCAAGTCCCGGTAATTCATGTTGCTGGCACTAATGGCAAAGGTTCTGTCTGTGCCTATATTTCCTCAGTACTCACAGAGGCTGGTTATCGTACAGGACGCTACACTTCACCCCATCTAGTTGATTGGACGGAACGTATTTGTCTGAACGAGCAGCAAATTTCCTCTGAGGAATTGAGTCAATTATTAGAAAAAGTCCAAGCGGTTATTCGTCATCAGGACGAATCGGCAACTCAGTTTGAAGTAATTACGGCGGCTGCTTGGTTATATTTTGCTCGGCAGCAAGTTGATGTAGCTGTGGTAGAAGTCGGACTGGGAGGGCGCTTAGATGCAACCAATATCTGCTTGGAACCTTTGGTTACACTCATTACTTCCATTAGCTGGGAACACTGGCAACAACTTGGCCCTACTGTCGCTGACATTGCTGGAGAAAAAGCAGGTATTCTCAAACCTGGATGTCCCGTTGTGGTTGGGCCATTACCACCAGAGGCAGACCAAGTGGTGCGATCGCGCGCCTTAAAATTACAATGTCCAATTTTTACACCTCAACCCGCCCGTGAAATCGCTACAGGATGGGCAGAATATCAAAATATTCAAAATTCAAACTTAATTAAATATCCGTTGCCGTTAGCGGGACAAATTCAGTTAACCAATTCAGCTTTGGCAATAGCTGCTTTAGAAATTCTTCAACAACAGGGTTGGCAGATTTCAGAAGAAGCCATAATTAACGGCATGGCCAAAACTAAATGGCCGGGGCGGATGCAATGGATTACTTGGAACAACCATAAATTATTACTTGATGGCGCTCATAATACTGCCGCCGCTCAAGTTCTTCGCCAATATGTTGATAGCTTAGACTCAGTTAACCATAACCCCGTCAATTGGATTGTGGGAATGTTTGCCGATAAGGATCATGCTGATATTTTTACCGCATTACTGCGACCAGGCGATCGCCTTTATTTAGTGCCAATACCAGTAGAACCCTGGCCCGGAAGAACTTCTGCGGATCTAGACTACTTATCAAATCTAGCTTACAGCCTCTGTCCCGAATTAAGCGATCGCCAAATCCATCCAGATTTATTCACAGCACTAGCAGCTGCAACCTCAACCGCTACCACAGACGATTTAATCGTTTTGTGTGGTTCCCTTTATTTAATCGGCGACTTTTTAGCAACCACCAATATATTTCATAAATCATAATTACGAATTACGAATTACGAATTACGAATTACGAATTTACCTCTGATTCCACTCCTGCGCCGCATCTTCTACAGCTTTATCTACAGTTTTCTGCCCTAACATTGCTGCTTGCAAGTTTTCGTAAACTGCCTTTTGCAGTTTATTAAAATCCTTCAATGTCGGGGTCAATATTTCTGCCTTTGGCAGTTCTTGAGCACTCATTACTCGTGCTTTTTCTATTGTTGAAGCATTAGCTGGAACATCTTTAAAGTAACTATCAGACAATGCTTTGATTGTAGAAGGCAGAACATTTGCAGCTTTAGCAAAGGCTAACTGATTTTCGTCATTGGTGACAAATAAAGCAAACTTCACAGCGCCATCTGGTTGTTTGCTATCGCGAGGAATAACTATGTTCATCACCGCGACATTTTTCTTGCCTGTGTCACCAGTGAGTTGAGGTGCTATTTCCGAAGCTTGAGCAATTTTGGGGGCATTATTAGCGATCGTTTTTAGGAACTCTGGCCCAGAAGCGAGAAACGCAGTCTCTCCAGATTGGTATAAATCGATCGCGTGGCGATGTCCTTGAGTTAAAGCCTCTTTAGGAAGCAAACCTTTTTTATACAAGTCTACCCAATACTGAAACGCGGCTTTCCCTGGCGCTGAATTAAACGCCGCTTTACCCTCAGCATCTATTAAAGTGACTCCCATTTGCACGAAAGATTCCAGCACTTCACCAGAATCTTGCGGTACGAAAGTTACAAAAAAGGCATATTTTCCCGTCTTGTCTTTAATTTGTTGCGCTGCTTGTGCTAATTCTGCGTAGGTTACGGGGACTTTATTGATACCTGCCTGTTTTAATAAATCAGTGTTATAAATGGTTAACCGTGTGGTGAGATACCAGGGAATCCCAAAACTCTTGCCATTAAGTGTGCTTGCTTTCCATATATTCGGCAGATAGGAGGAACGTATATCATTCGGGACTTTCGCATCCAAATCTAACCAAGCATTTCGTCCGGCAAGCTGAGAAGCAAAACCCGGATTCAAGTTAACTACATCAGGTGGCGTTTTTGCGGAGACAGCTGTTAATATTTTGTTCTCCATTGCCGCCCAAGGTACATCAACCCAGTTAATCTTTATACCTGGATTTTGCGATTCAAAATTCGCAATTAGGCTTTTGAAGTAGTCGGTAAATTGAGGTTGGAGTTGCATTGTCCAAAACTCAACAGTTCCCGCTCCTGAAGTAGCTTGTTTTGTACTTGTATTAACATTACCTGTGCTGCAACTTATAACCCAACTGGTTATTAAGCCAAGCAGTACCAAAGCAACAAGTTGTTTAAATTTTCGCAATTGAATCATTTTCCCAGTATTTTTACGCTTGATCGGTGTGAAAAGCTTAGACAGAATTGTTGAGATTATAGGCTAAATAAATTACCCGTAAAGACGTAATATATAACGCCTTTACTGCAACAAATTTAAATTTTCAATTTAGCAGTCCAGCGGGCACAACTGTGGTAAAAAGCTTCAATAGTCTGTTTGGCAAATCGAAGAAAGGGGTAGGCATTGAGCTTGCTCCCGAACGAGTGAATGTAGTTCAGCTACGCAAGCAGGGTCAAGGCTTGAAACTAGAAATCTATACATCGGTAGCAGTTCCAGAAGGGATAGTTACCGATGGTCAAATTAACGACCCTCCAGCAATGGCGCAATTAATTCAGCAGGCGCTAGCTGAGAGCAAAATCAAAACTTCTCGCGTTGCTACTGGTGTCCCAGGACGAGATTCTATCGTTCGGATTATACCAGTGCCAGCAGAGTTAGACGATAAAGAACTGCGAGAAATGGTGCTGAACCATGAAGCAGGTTTGTATTTACCCTATCCTCGTGAAGAGGCTGATGTAGATTATCAGAAACTTGGGTATTTTGTAGATGAAGATGGCATTGAAAAAGTACACGTACTCTTAGTTGCCACCCGCAAGGAGATCACGGATACCTATATAAGTACCTTCGAGCAGGCAGGATTACAAATTGATGTTTTAGAAATTAACAGTTTTGCTCTAATTCGGACTATTCGCGAACAACTGCGACAATTTGGGCCGCAAGAAGCAGCAGTACTAGTTGATATCGAGTTTGATAGTACAGAAATAGCCATCATCGTTAACGGAGTGCCGCAATTTTCGCGCACAGTCCCCATCGGGACTTATCAAATGCAAACTGCCTTAGCAAGGGCAATGAGCTTACCTACATCACGAGATATGGAACTGTTACACGGAATGGTTATTCCTGCAACTCCCATAGACGGGGGTAAAACTGGCGTTACCGAACTCGATCCTGGCATGGCTGCCATATTGAGAGTCTTGGGAGAACTAACGGATGAACTGCGCCGTTCCATCGATTTTTACCTGAATCAAAGTGAAAATTTGGAGGTAGCGCAGATTTTATTAGCCGGGCCAGGAGGTGGACTTCAACAGCTAGATGAATTTTTTACCCAACGATTGAGTTTGCCAACTACCCAAATAGATCCAATTGGGTCTTTATCTTTGGAAGTTGACACTGATAAATATCCACAGGTACAACGCTCTGGCTTGGCGATCGTACTAGGTCTAGGAATGCGGGAGGTGTAATAAAATGTACAGCCTAGATGTTAACTTTCTTAAAGACCGCCCAGCATACCAGAAAAAGCCAGAGAAACAAGGAGGAATAGCCCTAAAACTTCCTACGGGGGATTTGACACTACTGTATGTAGGAGTTGCAGTAGGTATAGGTCTTCCGGTTTTATTTGGAGTTGGTTGGTGGTTGCTGCAAGGGAAGATTGTTGAATTAGATGGTCAGATTGCACAACTAGATCAAGAAAGCAAGAGGTTAGATACAGAAATAGGAAATATTAACAAAATCAAAGACGAGACAAAGGCAATTAAAGGGGAAACCCAAGCTTTAGTTACTGTATTTGACCAAATTCGACCTTGGTCAGCAATGCTGCAAGATTTGCGCGATCGCATCCCAACGGCAGTGCAAATCGAGAATATCAAGCAAATCCCACCCATTGCAGTAGCGGCAGGTCAGCCACCAAATAATCCCGCAGGGGGATTAGAAATTAACGGATTGGCTCGTTCCTTTAATGATGTCAATGATTTCTTATTGAGTTTACAACAATCTCAGTTTTTGAAGCCCACAGAAACCAGAATTCTGACAGCAGCGTTAGTAGATGCTCCCTTACCAGCAAGTGCGAGTCAATCTTCTAATAATGTCGTAATTAAGCCACCTCAAATAGTTAAATACACTATTCAATCGAGCATGAACGACGTTCCAGCGTCGGAATTAATTCGAGAGTTGGAAAAAAAAGGCACAGTGGGGTTAGTAACTCGAATTCGTAATATGCAACAAACAGGAGTCATTTCAAAATGACGCTGAGTGATGATTTAAATTTTTCCGAACAAGGTGGGGAATTCGATCAGGCAACGCCAGCCGCACCCGTAGTATTTGGTATTGCCTTCACACCAAAAATTATTGGGATCTTGGTAGGGGTAGTTGGTTTAGCGGGAGCAGCTTATATATTTTTAAACCTGCTGATGCCAGCTTGGGAAAGCTATCAGCAGCAGCAAGCCAAAAGCTCTGAACTGCAAGCGCAAATTGAGCAAAAAAAAGCCAATATTAAACAGATTGACAAAGTTAAAGACGAACTAGCACAGGCAAAGCAGCAAAAAGTTCAGGTTTTAAGTTTATTTGCTAACGAAAAAACCTTAGATACATTACTGTTGGATTTGAACCGCTTAATTGAGTCTGGCAATAGTGCAACTTCTATTAATGCAGTAAGAGCCAAACTGAAGAGATATGTGCCGATTTCCCAAAAACCAGAACCGATTACCGATGGAAGTCTAGGACTAGGGGTTGACGGCAAGCTGCAACGCAGTACGATCAGCGCTGAGATTACAGCAACTTATGAACAAACACAATCGATAATTCGTAACATTGAGCGGTTACAACCTTTGTTAATAGTTAAAGATTATCAAGCAACTTTGGCTCCAGCAGAGACAAGATCCCCATTAGATAAAACGCCGATGCAGGTAGGCCCAGCAGCGATTAATACATCATTCCAGTTACAGGTATTGATGCCACTTAGTCCAGAGGAAATTGCCGCAGCAGCGAAAGCTGCCCCGAAAAAGTAGTCAAATTAGAGCTAGGACGAATAGAATTCGCGGCTACACAAGCGTAGACAAACCCTTCCCACACACTAAGGAAATAATTGAGGATTTTGAAACTCACTTTCGCCCTTGGTCTTTCCGCAGGGTAGGTGGGCAAAGTCTCGTGTAGTTAAGCCAACGCGATCTTCTTCAAAAAAGAGAGGTTAGCGCCAATGGGAAACCCCATAAGCAATTGGCGTGTGGTTTCTAAGCGCCTACTCAAAATTGTTTGTAAACAAGGTTTTATAAGGTGAGGAATGAACTGTGAAACAGCTTCACGGTAATAGTTTTATTTTAGCTACTGCTGCTTTTGTATTTTTGGCAGCTCAACCAGTTTGGGCACAAATTAGTCAAGTTACTGATGTCCAGTTAAATCCAGTTAATGGTGGAATTAACGTCGCTTTGAAAACTTCTTCCGGATCGCGCCCCCAAGTTTTCACTACAAAAAGAGGCAAGGCTTTAGTCGCTGATGTTATCAACACTCAATTACGATTACCACAAGGTAATAGCTTTCGTCAAGATAACCCAGCACCAGGAATTGCCTCTGTTGAGGTTAGTCAGCTTGATGCTAATAGTATTCGGGTGACGGTAACTGGGAGCAACAATGCACCTGGCAGTCAACCCGTGATGCGATCGCCAAATGGAATTACACTCAGCTTTAGCCCTTCAACAGGCTCTACAGCATCAGTGCCAACGCCAACAGCCCCAACAACCCCAACATCCACAGCTCCACCTATTACTACTCCAGCTCCAGCCCAACCTGGCCAAAAGCCAGATGTTCTCGTTCCTAACCCGCAAGTAACCATTGACGGACAACCTGCACAAGCTGCTGGGCCAGGTCAACCTGTGAGTCAGGCTCCACCGTTCTTACCTCGAGCCGTCGCCCCACCAGTGGGAGATATTGCTATTTCTGCTACCGATGCTTCTCCTAGTACCGTTGACTTAGCAACTCAGGAACGTGTACCTCGTCTAGTACTGCGAGATGCCCCAGTACGTGAGGTTTTATCATTGCTTGCTCGTGCTGCTGGTTTGAACCTGGCTTACGTCGGAGGTGAGCAAGGTGGTGGAGGTCAGCCAGGTGGCGGTGCTAATGCACCAGCAGTTTCTCAAACTATTTCTTTAGACATAGAAAATGAGCCAGTGCAAGATGTATTTAACTACGTTTTGCGCTTGAGTGGTTTAGAAGCTAACCGTAGTGGTCGTACAGTTTTTGTCGGAGCTAAATTACCTAATGCAACGCGTGACATGGTTATGCGTAGTATGCGACTCAATCAGGTAACGGTGGGAACCGCTCTGAATTTTTTGGTTGGCTTAGGAGCAGAAACTGCTGTCAGCCGCGAACGACAAGTTACTAGTGTTAGTGCTGTAGCCGTGGGTAATACGGCTGCTCCCATCACCCAAACTCAGACGACCACAGAAACCAGACTGGAAACCCAACGCGCTAGTTTTCAAGACTCTAATCCATTACTAAGAGGTTTACAGGCATTAGGAGACGAGCGCACCAATTCACTTACCTTAATTGGCCCTCCTAGACTCATTGAGATTGCGATGGCTCAACTAACTCAGCTTGATATCCGCCGTCGTCAAGTGGTAGTCAACGTCAAGATTATTGATGTCAACCTCTCGAACATTCAAGACTACAACACTAGCTTTTCTTTTGGGGTTGGTAACAACTACTTTAGCAATGATGGTGGTATCGCCTCTCTGAATTTTGGAGGTAGAAGACCAGCTACTAGTGCTGAAGCGAGAACTAGCTTGACTAGTACACCATTCGCCAATAATATTGTTAGCACTATTGCAGCGCCGATACAGTTCCCCAAGCGTCTTCTCGCTAGCTTGCAGGCTCAAGTGACAAATGGCAATGCCAAGATTTTGACCGACCCAACCTTAATTGTGCAAGAAGGTCAGCAGGCTCTGGTGAATCTGACTCAAGAAGTAGTGGGAAATATAACCCTGGAAACAACGGATACTTCTGGTGGTTCTAGAACAGAAAGAACAATTGAGAAACAAAAAGTTGGCTTAACCTTGAGTGTCAAAATTGAGCGGATTGACGATAATGGGTTCGTTTCTTTATCGGTTGCTCCTACTGTCAGCGCTCCTTCCGCCTCAGAAAATACAGGAAATGGACAAATTATTTTAGTGTCTGAGCGCTCTCTTACTTCTGGCTTAATTCGCTTACGAGATGGTCAGACACTAATCCTAAGTGGTATTATTCAAGACCAAGATCGGACAGCTGTCTCCAAAATTCCTATCTTAGGCGATCTTCCGCTGATTGGTTCGTTATTTAGAAGTACAAACCGACAAAACCAGCGTCAAGAGGTGATTGTGTTGCTTACACCTCAGATTATGGATGACTCTGAGAACTCCTCTTACGGCTATAACTACGCCCCTAGCCCAGAGGTGCGGCAAATCCTTGAGCGTCGTGGGTTGAAGGTTCCTGGTAGATAAGGAGCAGGTAAGTTATCTCTGACAAAAACTCAGATCCCCGACTTCTTTAAGAAGTCGGGGATCTTCTTATTCATAAATAGGATTTTAAATGTCATTTTAGAATAAGAATACTCAATCACAATAAAAGTAGTAATACTAGTGGGTGAATACTAATGAGTCCAGAACAAGAGTTATTAACAAAATGGCGTTCTCTTCACAAGACAAACAAGAGGAAGTTTTAAAATGTCCTCAAACTAGTCCCTGAATTTTGGCGCTATAACGGCAGTGTGTTGCGAGTCTACACGCTTGCAGATGGGCAATACTCAGAAGTCGAAACCAGCCCTACTTTTGCACCTGTGTCGGTCAAGGAGATTCCTCGGTTTATCCAAGAAGCTAAGAAGAATGGGGAAATTGATACTACCCGTGCTTTTTGGGCTTGGGTGCAACAGAAAATTTCTGCTAGGGAATAGGTTTGTTCAGTGCCTACGTTCGTTGTACCCCTACGGTAAGCTACGCGTAACGGATGCACCAGAAAAAGTTTTTGCAGCGTAGTTTACCGCCGTAGGCATCGCCCCATAAATGTTAAGAAACATGTAACTAATGGATAGCCTTCTAGGGGAGAAGTTTTAATTTTTCCCTCTTCGCTACTAAAGAAGCTTGCTATGGGGTTAAATTTCGCATTGGATTTTCCACATCAGATCAAAAGTGAGCAAAATCTGCGACTTTTTAGAGAAATTGGGAATCTGAGCCTTCAATTTCCATAAAAATTGGTTAATCTCAGCAATAACTCTTCAACATCGTTAATCAATGCCAACAAACATTGACCATCTTCCACCTCCTACTCCCCTGTTTTCTTTGCAATTGCGGGATTTACTAAGTATTTTTTCCTACTTTTGGGGTGGTTTTTAGTGAAACAAGTACCCTAAAATTACAAAAAATCCTGAAATCTATATAAATTAATGGTTTCATCTATCCACATCAGGCTACTACACCTTAGAATGATTCATTGAAAAGTCGAGCCGATGGGATGTACAGCCGTTTTGAGAAAAAATACTCCCAAAGGATGATTTTTGTATTTCCGCAAACAAAGATTTCAGTACGGATGTATTAATGTGCATCCGTACTGAAATCTCAAGTAAACCTTCAGGAGTTTGACATGAACAAAGGTGAATTAGTTGATGCCGTAGCTGAAAAGGCTAGTGTTACCAAGAAACAAGCGGATGCAGTCTTAACTGCTGCTCTAGAAACGATTATTGAAGCGGTTTCCTCTGGTGATAAGGTGACATTGGTGGGATTTGGCTCATTTGAATCACGGGAACGTAAAGCCCGTGAAGGTCGCAATCCGAAAACAAATGAAAAAATGGAAATTCCAGCGACGAGGGTTCCTGCCTTCTCCGCAGGAAAACTGTTTAGAGAAAAGGTAGCACCCCCAAAAGCATAGGTTCTGTCTTCGGGAACCCTTTTTTAATGCGGCAACCTGCACACGGGGGAAATTTAGCCTGGGCAGCAGCACTGGCTGGCTGTCCCCCTAATGCTATTCTGGATTTTTCTGCTAGCATCAGCCCGTTGGGGCCTCCAAACAGCGCGATCGCTGCTATTAAGTCCCAAATTGGTAATCTTAAGCACTATCCAGACTCAAACTATAGTGAACTGAGACTAGCTCTCAGTCACTTCCATCAATTGCCGTCAGAGTGGATTCTGCCGGGTAACGGCTCCGCAGAATTACTCACTCTAATCGGTAGGGAATTAGCTCAATTAGCCGCAACAATTTTGATTACTCCAGCCTTTGGCGATTACTACCGAACCTTGGCAGCGTACAACGCTAAAGTGCTGGAGTGTCCTTTGTCATTGGTCAGTGGTCATTGGTCATTATTCCTTGACAAAGGACAGAGGACAAAGGACAAAGGACTATTGCTGAATAATCCCCATAACCCAACCGGAAAACTATTTTCACGGGAGTCTATTTTGCCCTACCTGGAGCAATTTGCTTTGGTTGTGGTGGATGAAGCATTTATGGATTTTGTGCCGCCCAATGAGGAAGAAAGCCTGATTCCGGTGGTGCAGGAATATCCAAATTTAGTAGTATTGCGATCGCTGACCAAATTTTACAGTCTCCCAGGACTGCGATTGGGATATGCGATCGCACATCCTGACTGCCTAGCTAAATGGCAGCTATGGCGAGATCCTTGGCCTGTAAACACGCTAGCGGCAGCAGCGGCAATTGCGGCACTCCAAGATACGGAGTTTCAGCAGCAAACCTGGGCATGGCTACCACCTGCACGAAACCAACTGTTTCAGGGTTTAGCTGAAATCCCAGGATTGCAACCCCAAGCAAGTGCTGCTAACTTTTTACTGGTTGAGTCCCAAGAATCTACTTCCCATTTACAGCAACAATTACTCAAGTGTCACCAGATTTTAATCCGCGATTGCCTTAGTTTTAAAGAACTAGGCGATCGCTTTTTCCGGGTTGCTGTACGTCAAGAGTCCGATAACCAACGCTTACTAACAGCGCTAAAAGAGAGTTATAAGTTGTAAGTTAGGAGTTATAAGTTAAAAAAGGTTTTAATTCTTAACTGCTAATTCCTAACTCCTAACTCCTAACTCTTAACTCCTAACTCTTAACTCCTAACTGCTAACTCCTAACTCTAATCTAAATTCACGTGACCGTTGACTACGATGTTGTAATTATTGGTGGCAGTCTTGCTGGATACTATGCTGCACTTGCTGCAACCCAATTACGTGCTACAGTTGCTCTGGTACAACCCAAAGTAGACTACGGGTTTACTCATCACTATGCTCTTACCGAAATTGGTAAACTAGCGCAGAAGTTGAAGGATGCGGGTGGTTTTGGTATTCATGCCACACACACTGATACCTCAGAAGAATGTCAGATATCTATGGCATGGCAAGAAGCGATGCTGTATGCTCAATGCGCCGCTTCAAATCTCCAAGAACAGTATTCCCCAGCCATTCTAGCTGCGCAGGGAGTCGATGCGATCGTTGGCAGTGGTCAGTTTCAATCTTCACCTCAATTGGCTTTTGCCGTTAACAATCGCCTACTACGTGCCCGTACTTATTTGCTAGCCAGTGGTTCGCATCCAGAAATTCCAGAGATTGCAGGATTACAAGCCACTGGCTATCTAACCCTTTCTAATATTTGGCAATCTTTCCGGGGAGCGACATTACCCAAAAATTGGGTAATTATCGGTGGAATTCCCCAAAGTATTGAAATTGCTCAAACTTTAGCAAGGTTTGGTTGCAGTGTGACGCTGGTAGTCAAGCATCCTTATGTTCTTCCATATCTAGACCCTGAGATAGCTACATTGCTTCAAGCGCAGCTAGAAGTCGAAGGTGTGCGCGTACTTACCGAAAAACCAGTAACTCAGGTGAGGGTAATTGAAAATAAAAAGTGGATTCAAGCAGGAGATAAGGCCATTGAAACTGATGAAATTTTAGTGGCGACTGGCCAACAGCCGAATCTTGAATTTCTAAATTTGGCAACAGTAGGTGTGAAATGGCATCGGCGTAGCTTAGTAGTAAATGATAAACTGCAAACTACTAACCACCGCATTTATGCTTGTGGTGATGTAATTGGTGGTTACGACTTTGCCAATATCGCTAATTATGAAGCAAAAATTGCCCTGAACAATGCACTATTTTTCCCTAGATTACGAGTAAATTATTCCTCAATTCCTTGGGCGATATTTTCTGCGCCGATGCTGGCGCAAGTGGGTTTGACAGAGGCACAGGCAAAACGCCAATTTCGTCGAGATGAAGTTTTAGTTTTGCGACAGTATTTTAAAACAGTGGCAGCAGCCCAACTTCGGGATGAAACTACTGGTATGTGTAAATTAATTGTGCTACGCAATGGAGAAATTTTAGGGGCTTCGATATTGGGGGCAGAAGCTGGAGAATTAATTAATTTGATTGCCTTGGCAATATCACAAAAAATAAAAGTCAAACATCTAGCAAATTTATCTCCTGCCTACTTCAGTTTTTCAGAAATTTTGGAACGAACTGCAAGAGAGTGGAGTAAGCAAAAGTTAAATACTAACATTCCTTTGCAAGAGTTTTTAGAAGGCTTCTTCCATTTTCGCCGCAATTGGAATTAGCACTTACGTACGGAGTTGTCACTATAATAACTTAAACAAGGTATTGATATAGGACTCCAATTTGATTTCTGAAAACATTTTGAGACTGAAAAGCCCGTTTTCTAAGGATTTTATCTAAAATCTCGTTCAAAAATCAGATATTAGTCCTATATCATTACTGACTTTGCAGTTCTCGCTGCCTTTGCTAATATTGATGGCACCTCGATCGCAAACGCAACGTCATCAGAATTGGGGAGCATCCCTCAAAATTAAGCTTATTATTTTTGTTGAAGTGCAAATTTTAAATCTGTCAACTCTAATTCTCCTCCAGTTGTTGTTAATACTAAATTAATGCCTAAAACACTTTTTCCTGTAGTTGTATAGTTAGTTGGAGGTATTTGATTAGTCAAATCAAAATTCATCGCACTTCCATACATCATTTGATATGGAGTTGGTTTATCGCCAAGTAAAAATGATGAGATAGCTACTTGTGCTGGTGCTTTCTTGACTACACCTTTTACAGCTAAAGGCACAAGTCTAAATTGCTTTTGAGTATTAGAGGTATCAATTCTAATGATACATCTAGCCCTTGATGATTGTGCCTTTACAGTTATAGGAGCGCGAAGCGTAAACTGATTTATTTGCGGATTGAAGCTTATATTACATCCTCTGTTAACCGAAAATCGTGGCTGGTTGTTTACTGGAGTAGCAGTGCTAGATGAATTGGCATCATAACAGAAAAAAAACAAGCACATTAATATGAAAAAATTACGTGCATCACTCAATTTCAACATAACTTCCTCTCCATCAATAGAAATTTGTAATTTGAAAGAAGAATACATTTGGTAGATTCAATGAGTGGGGGATTTAGACTCACCACTCATTGAAGACCACTAAATTTGGAATTTGGTGCGTGTATCACCATCTATCCACAGAATCGCTAAAAACAACTACTAACAACGCTTTAGGTCAAAAGAAAGTATCACATCTCCAGCATTGAGATCGGCTGTATCAACAAAAATAGAACTTCCTGCTGAGGATTGTGCAGTCAGATTAATACCTAATAATCCTTGTCCACCACCACTACATAAACCTGTAGCAGCTAAAACAGTAATCTCATCTTGCTCTGCAAATGCCTTACTAGATGTAAACTTGCTAGTTTTAGGGGGAGCTACGGCTTGACCAAGAGCACCACCACTAAAGCTATAAGTTCTGCTTAAGCTGGTACCTTTACTCTTGCTATTAATATCAGTAGTTCCTTGGTACAGTACTTGTACATTTTGGACAATGAAACCACTTGGAATAAAACTTTGAACGCGTAAAATACACTTTTTACGGTCACCACTGAATGCACTAAAGTTATCCAAGATGAGCGATAAGGTTCTACCATCCTCTCCAACAAGCTGATCGGCAACCTTACATCCACCAGACCCGATTGCATCTCCAAAAGTAATACTAGGCTCGTCAGCCAAAACCTTAGTCGCGATCGCGTTGATTCCAAGAATTGTAGATATAGACAGTAATACACCAAATTGTTTAAAGTTCATATTGATTGTACCTATGTTGCTAGAGTTGTTTTTTGATGAAAAATGCATTCAGAAGCCAGAAGGTACGAGGTATGAAGGCATTTTTGCTTTAATTCCACGCTTAAAAGCATGAGATTGAAGCAAGAATGCTTTGTGTCTGCTGTTACATATCTCGACACAATTTTGTTCTAGTAATGGGCAATCACCCACAACTAAAGTTTTGATTGATACTTACAGGCTTCTGCCTTCTTCAATTGTGGGAAATCCTTTCAGGTATGCTTTGACAATTTCTGCTTAATCAGAAAATGAAGCATAACGGTATATCGCTGGAGTTAAGAGAAAAAAGATGGAAATCGGGTTACAAGATGTATTCTTGCTGTATGTCTATGTGGGGAAGATCATATAGTTGTCTCAATCAAAAAATATGTGTTCTCGATCACAGACATCTTGTGTTTACGAACACTGCCAATTTCAAAATAGTAGTATTGTAGTATGAAGTAGCAGTACTCCAAAGTTAGGTGCTAAAAATTAGGGGTATAAATCGCTGAATTAATAGTGCGATACCGATAGCGCAGCGTTAGTGAGCCGTCAAGCGTCACAGCCCGCCGCAGATATCGCACTGAAATAGCTATTTTTATTGAGAATCTATATTATGAGTGGCTGAAATTCTAGTTGTAGATTGGGAACGAAGTAATTAAAAGTGCCTTAAAAACCCTGCATGAAAATCCAAACTACTCCCGCCGCTGTTAGAGGTACGCTGAGGTTATCTGTGCCGTGGGGCGAGACTGCCTCTACTAGGGTTGCAAAAGTAGCAGTTACCACCGCCGTCAACAATGCCCATCCGAAACTTAAAGGCGTTGCTAGGGGACTTAGCAAAGAACCAGGTAGCAGTAACAGCACTAAGAAAATCACTACTGTACTTGCTATAAACATTGCTGCTGAACCTTCCCAGGAACGCACAGAACTTCCCACTTGGTATTTATGTTGCCCAAAACGTTTACCGATTAATGCTGCTAGTGCGTCACCCCAGGTCATTGCCATTATCCCAGCTACGGCGATCGCAACGCTATCTACTGGCCCATCTGGTCGCCACAGTAGCCCGAACAGTAGTGTCACTGAGATCGCAAAATAAACCGTACCAGGTGAGCTATCCTGGGTATCCATTGCGCCGATGATTCGGTAGCGGTAAAACAAGTAGTTCAGTCCGATAAAGGTAGCAAAAGGTATAATTCCGATTTCCCAATTCTTAAACAGTAGCAGGACTCCGAAAGCCCACATCCCTGCACCAATATGAATTACTTTGCGGGTCAAATCTGGCTTTACACCAAATAGCCTACGTAGTCCCTCGCCAATCACAAGCAGACTGATAGCGTAAACATAAGAAATTGCTAGTCCAATAAAATTATTTGTCATTTGTCATTTGTCATTGGTCATTTGTCATTAAGTTATTTACCTTGTCCTCCTTATTTTCTTCATCCCTCCTACTCTTCACTTAGGTCGATCGCTATTTCGTTTAAAGTTCTTTTCTACTGACGAAACGCTACCAATACCTTGAAGAATACCACGACCGATTAAACCTAAACCCCGACCAACTATTTGGGTAAGGATAAAAACTATACCGCTACCGAAAACGGCTAATAGTGATTTTAAACGCGGTGCGATCGCATCACTAAATTCTAGGAGCAATGTCACTACTAAGGGAATATTAGAAAGTTTTACTAACTCCTGATTTCGAGGGGCATAAACTGAAGTATTGGCAATGCCACGAGGCGCAATTACAAATAGTTCATACCGACTTTCAAAAACTGCTTTTGGCTCGTTTATATAATTTTTTAATCTATATTTCCACGACAAATCATTTCTAAATCGTTCAATTTCTCTTGTAGAAATCAATTGGCGTCTATAAAAGTTTTGCTTAATCTCTTCTACATCTGCTAAATAATTTAATAGTGGTTGCACTACTCCATTCGCTACCTGAATCAATAGGTTCTCTAAAATCATTAATGCTTGAGACTTAGCTTCGGCACTTACTACTGGATAGGAGGTATTATCAATGTTCAATTCTGTTTGAAATAACAGATAAGAATACAACTCACAAACTAGCGGAATTTTATTGATAATCTCTCTTTGTACAATCTCTGTATTTTGCAGCAACAAATTAACAATTTCTATGTTTTGATTAACTATTTTTATTCGAGAAAATTTTCCAAAAAAATCTGTAATTGCTGCTTGCCATAAATCACATAGCAAAGTATTTTGTAGTTCATACAATTGATTTATCTCTATTTGAGAAGTACGCAGTTCATCCAACTGTTCAGCTAATTTTTGTAGGATTAGATAAAGTAATTCCCGTTTTTTATCTTCACGAAAGATATCAATTTCTAAAGGTATATCTGTGATATTTCGTAAAGGAAATTGAAGTTTAGCAACACAAGATGTAAACAAGGCAGATTGTAGGGTTCCCGGACTCAGTAAAGGTAATACAGTTTGCCTTTGCTGAATGGCACCACTTAATAAAGGAGTCAAAGGTGGCTCATCTGCAAGCGGAATCTGTTCCTCTTGCCTTTCTTGTGATGAAACCAATAACCGATTTAGCAACCAACGAGCTGCTAGTAGTTCTCGCCGCTGTCCAGCTAGAATGGCTCGATCTAGTACTGGTAGTCCGGGAGTTTGTAATTGTGCTGTTACTGCGGCTAGGGTAGCATCAATGTTAGCGATTCCTGACAAACGTAAATTATTTCGCAGTTTAAAGAAGGGGAGTGAGGAGTAGGGAGTAGAGACGCGATTAATCGCGTCTCTACAGGAGTTAGGAGTTATTACTGCTTCTGTGTCCTGGAACCAGTAAGAACCACCATCTGCAACTTCTTGGATGGCGGCGATTAACTCAGGAAGTGGTGTACCTTTGGAGCAGTAGCCATTGATACCAATAGATTTCGCAGCTAATAGCAGTCCTTGTTCTTGAATAGAACTGAGGAGCAGGATTGGTAGGTTGGGATATAAGGCTCTGAGTTGCCGACAGAATTGTAAACCTAGCTGTTGACTGGTGGTAGAGCGACCATTGCCAAATTCTAAAACTATCAAATTTACCTGGTTGGGGTCTTTTTCGGCAATTTCTGCTAGAATCTGCAAGGCAATGGTATCAGTTTCTACAACTGCGATCGCTTCCAGGTTAGGAATCGCTTCCAGAGCTACCCGTAATCCCAGACGAAAAATCGGGTCTTGGTCGATTAACAATAATTTTAAAGGGCGATCGCTCATAATCCACTCAATTAGATCGGCACTGTTTTTTACCAATCAGAAAACAACTTTGATATAAAACTTTGTCTTCCCCATTGTCATCTGTTTTCGCAAACTGATAAATCGATCGTAATTGCCATAAACAGCTTTCACTGTGTGATTAAATGAACCTGAGTATTCGGCACTGGTTGGCAGAACGCCATATCGCAATCAATCAAATCAGAGAGTTTTCTGAGGGGCAATTGGCAGGTATTGCCTACCGTATTGTTCAGGATATGGAACTCAAAAGCCTGATGCCTTTTGATATCTGTATCTTGGTAGAGGTTTTAGAACTGCCCTTAAGTATTGTTTGGGAAGAAATTAGTGTCATTTCCCAGTTGACAGAAAACCTGTTGCGTAGCCTCAGCCAAAAAAAACCGTTAAAACGTAACGAAGGGACATGGCTAGCGTTTCAAATTGCCTATCTCCAAGCTTTGCAAGCAATTCTAGAGCAGGAAGCAAGCCTACAAAAACCGTGGTTAGACCGAGCAATTATACCCATACAAGCACACATACTTAAAGAAGATGTGGGTAAACTCATTTTCCAAGATTCGCAACTACAAGGATTGCTAAAAACTCTCAGCCCAGGTAAATTGACTGATACTCAAGCTGAACAAGCACTGTCTTCGGTTGCAGATTCATTACTAGTGCAACAAATAAATAATGCTACTATCGCTTGGTTAGTTGCCAATGGTGCAGAGGAACCGGAAGCAAAACTTCTAACACAGCGTTTAGTCAACTCACTTCCTGGTGACATACTAGTAGTCGTCACTGAGAATGCTGCACCTTTAGCCCAACTGCAAAAATTTTTCCGTTTGGGGATCTCATTATCTCCCAGTTTCATTACCCCAGAAGTTGGTTCTACAGTCAGTGAAAAAATTGATTTGCACCGAGAACATTACCGTGCAAGTTTGATTAAAAACCTCAGTATCCCTTTACTGATGGAATCCTTTGCTCTTAAGGATATCTATGTGCCACAAAAAGGCTTACCAATAGAAGAAAATATTTCTGAACAAGATAAAAAAGCTGTTAAACCAGTTGATTTAAAAACATGGGCGCAGCAACAGTTAACTGATTTAGAAACGATCGCTGTTATTGAGTCAGAACCAGGTTATGGAAAAACTAGTTTTTGCCAACTTTGGGCAGCACAGGTAGCACAGGAATTGTACCCTACTTGGATGCCTATAGTAATTAGGTTGCGAGATGTAAAATACGGTAAAACTTTAATCGAAACTCTAAATTCTGCCTTTGGTGTTAATCTTTCAACTTGGTTAGAGCAAGAAAATCTCCCTTGTCTGTTGCTGCTGGATGGTTTGGATGAACTGCCCCATTCTGTCCAGGGTATCAGGGCACAAGCAATTTTTATTCAGCAATTACTAAACCTTCAATCTCAGCACCGCCACAAAATTGTGTTGACAAGTCGCTCAACGACTTTACCAGAAATCGTCTCGGAACTACCGCTATTATTGAGGCGAATTATTATTCAGCCATTGGATGTAGACGAATTCAAGCAATGGTTTCAACAGTGGGCAAAAGTGCAATCATTACCCATTGCTCAAAATTTATTTACATTATTAAAACAGGCAGGGTTATTTAATAGCCAATCAAAGTTAAGCGAATTATCTCCCCTTATCCGTCAACCCCTAATGCTGCATTTATTAGGCCTCTTGCACCGTGAGGGATTGCTAGATGATGAACTATTGCAGTTAGCAGCTAATACCCAAAAGTCTTTTCTGTTATGGGAAATTCATCATCGTCTGAGTCGATGGTTGTTGGGTTATCCGTTAATTGGTGGGATCAAGACGATGTTACTGCGTTCGGGTACAGCTCATATTCATCGGACTCCAGAAGCGATCGCTAATCTACTCGCCGATCGTCATCCCCAAGATTTACTCAAGCAGATGCAAGCGATCGCTCTCAAAATTTTACACTCGCAACGTCATCAAATTAATCTAACTGGTGAATTTAATACTTTACCAGCGTTTTATTTTAAAATTTGGGATGTAAAAAGCTCAGGTGAAAGCGCAGCGAAAAGTAGTTTAATTGAGTTTTCGCATCTCAAGTTAGGAGAATCTCTTTGTGCAGATGCTATTGTTGTCCAACTTAAACTTCTGACTCAGTACCAAGATGAGGCTTATGGTACGCCCACTTTTGTACTTGATTCCAGTAGCGTAGCTCAGAATATTTATAATTTATTAGGTTACGGGATACTTAGCCAAGAAATAGAAGAACTAGCGATCGCCGGATTGCGTCGCCAGCAAAAGCACAAATTTTCGTTTGAAGTTTTATTTCAACGTCTTTTATCTTTCTGGCGTGCTTACTCTCAAGGACGTTGGTTAGATGAGGGGATAGCGCACAACGCTTTGACTAATTTTCATGCACTGCAAAACCCTGTGAATGTTGAACAGGTGAATGCTGCGGTGGGACTGAATGTATTTTTATTGCTTTGTGCTTGCTACCGAGAAACAAAAGTTCCATTTTGGCCTTGTGGGAATCCAGTCAATTTGACAGAATTCAATCCAGAAGTGTTGAGTGTGCTAATTGCTAGGACAACGGTTTTACATAAAAGTGCCTTCGCAACCCGAATCAAGTCTCTGGCTGGACTGAATTTATTGGGAGCCTCTTTATTGCAAGTGATGTTAACTGGGGTAAATCTTGAGCAAACAAATTTATCTAATGCGGAGTTAACAGGGGCGAATTTGGCTGGAGCCAATTTGCAACAGGCGAACCTCGCAGGTGCTAACTTACAACACGCAAACCTCGCAGGTGCGAATTTACAACAGGCAAATCTCACAGGCGCAAACCTGCAACAGGCAAACCTGATGGGGACAAATCTTAATTCTGCCGATCTCACCAACGCCTGCTTATTTGACGCCATCCTTGCGGCGAGTGACAAAAAATTGGCTGCTGATAATGGAGCCTTGTTCTCTAAAGAGTTGTTTCAAAAACTGAAACATTTGCGTAGTTTACCGCCGCAGGCATCGCAGCAGCGCTTTTTAAACACTGTGAAAATCACGCCAAATACAAACGTTAATTGGAACGAAACCCCTGCGATCGGACTAATTGAAAGCTGTGAAGGCGCAATTTTATCAGTAGATTTAGATGATGATGATGCCGATGATGAGACAGTTTTTGGTAAGAATTCAATTGGAGAATAGGGTATGGGGTATGGGGCATTGGGCATTGGGCATTGGGCATTGGGCATTGGGCATTGGGCATGGAGAAGAGACAAAAGAAACAAGGGAGAGATTTTCAATAATTCCTCCTTGCCCCCCTGCTCCCCTGCTCCCCTGCCCCCCTGCTCCTCTGCTCCCCTGCCCCCCTGCTCCTCTGCTCCCCTGCTCCCTGCTCCCTAGACCTCTTGCGGATTGCGGTAGCCAAAAAAGTTAATACTGTACTCAGTAATCCGCACTCCTGTTTCTTCTTCAATTTTGCGGATCAAATCTTCTGGTAGTTCCACATGAACATCAAGAATTTGATTTGTATCCAAACAGTTTATATGACTGTGAGAGTCACTAATGTTGCCGTACAAACGTCCATCACAGCGTTCAATACACTCAATAATACCTTGACTGGATAGTGCTTCTAAATTTTGATAAACAGAGGTATGACCGATCTCTTTGCCTTGTTGGTTCAAGCGATCGTAAATTTCTCTTGCAGCAAGATGTTCATTTGCTTGCCAAAGTAATTCCAGAATAAAGCGACGCTGACGACTGACGCGCATACCCAGGATTTGACAGCGCTCAAGTGCATCTTCTAAGGAACGAATTGGTTTTGTAGTAATTGTTTGTTTTTGCATATTACAGCTTGTTAACTGTTGGGGGGAATTTTCCCGTCTAAATGTTTATTGGTTATTTAATATATGCAATGATATTGCACACCGCTGTCTCACCTGTACTTATGTTTTGGCTTTTGATGCTGTGAAAGTGACAGGTGGCGATTATGATTTTTTTTGCTTGTTAACGGCTACTTTGTCAGACCTTAATCTAAAACAAACTCATTACAACTTTAACTTAAAATTGCTGTAAATGTCCACCTTGGGGCAGCCATTGCCTTGCCCAAGGAAGCTGATTCTAATGGCGTACCATATTAATCGTGTAGTAATTATTTAATTAGATGCGAGTAATTATAGCAATGATAAAAGTAACATTTAATTTTAGTAAAAATCAGTGAAGTGAATAGCGATAGCCAGTGGCTCATATCAAAGCTAGTAACTAAATGTATATTTGTTATAATCACCGAAAATTAAGCAAAAGTATCAAATAAATTTGATCGAGGTCAGACTTGTGTTTAAACCTTGTATGGGTTGACGAAATTATCAGCAAAAAGTATCAGTAAATACTAATTTATTTATGAAAAAGACATTGTGCGATCAAAAGTCAATGTAGCGTCAATCCCTGAAAGCTGCTACTGTATATTCTCGATCCTACAGTTGAGCATCAAGAAGGTGGCTGCTAAATCAATGACAATTGCGATCGCACTCAATAATGACTTCATTAACAATCTGGATCTGTCCCCTGCATCAACGGTGATTGAAAAAATGCTGCAAGATGGGATTGTATCCCACGAACAGCAGCTACGCTTTGATGTCAATTACGATCTCCAGCCTGGAGACCCACGGGAACTCTCAGAAATTCCAGAGGTGCGCCTGTGGTTTGTGCGTCTAGATGCCAAATATCCCTGGTTGCCATTTTTACTAGATTGGAAAGCTGGGGAATTTGCCCGTTATACCGCCATGCTTGTACCACACCAGTTTAGTTCTCAAGAAGGTATTCAGTACAATCCTGAAGCCTTAGAGATATTTTTGATGCACAAAATCTTTATTTTAGGTGATTGGCTGAAACAACAAAACATACCCAGCCTCTCGCGCCTAAAGTCTATGGCGCAAATTCTAGGTTATGAATTAGATGATGCTTTTTTTGAAATATTTTAAATAGCTAATAGGTGATAAAAGAGTTTTGAGAAAATGTTCTTTGTTATCGATTTGTCTAAATAAAAACTGAAAGCCGTTGCCAACTTGTGACAACGGCTGAGTGATAAATTATAGAGCTTTTCATTTGTATGCATTATATATTCACCTCTCTCTTTCCAGGAGAGAGGTTTTGAGGCTTACTGTCTGTTCTAGGTATCTAAGTTTGGGAAAACTACTGGTTTAGCCACCCCAAATTTTCTCTAAAACTGTGTTTGGTGAAATATCCGCCGTTTTTCCCGTAAGGGATTCAATAGCTAGGAATTTATCGTTTTTCGGCAACAACTTAGCTGGATTGCTGGGCCCAAAGATGGCAATGGTATAAGTTTGGACTGCAACACTCAGCTGTAGGGCCGCGCTATCAGTAGATAACATCAAATTTGCCCCAGCAATTATGGCAGTTAACTTACCAATATCATCTGGGGCAGTCACCTTGATATCTGGAGAAGACTCCAGAAGCGATCGCACAAACAGCTCATCATCAAGCCCCTTAATAAGCACCACAGGTAAATCCGGCTGCTTTTGTTGGAAGGCTTGAATAATTTGTTGCCAATTCTCGACAGGGTAGATTTTATCCAGTTCTTTAGCCTGGGATAACTGGCCAGAACCCCCATGAATCAAGATATAGCCTGTTTCATGAACCCCTAAACGTTTTTGTTCCTTTTGTGCCCATTCAATATCTGGTTTTGGTACATTTACTGCTAACTCTGGGACAGGGCTATTTATTTCCAACGGTTGCAGCAAGTCGTGATAAACTGCTGCGACATACTGGGATGATTTCAACGGCACAGTATGGGTAAGAAAACCCGATCCTTTGCCTTGGTAGCCAATGCGTATAGGAATTCCCGTCAACCAGAGTAAAAGACCCACCAACCAATTTTGCTTAACAGCAATGGCAACATCGTATTCGCGATCGCGAATTGTCCCCACTAAATTACCCCAATCTGCCAGACTGTTACGGTCATTAAAATCAAAGTTCAGCACCTCGTGAACTGACTTGCTCACTCGGTAGGCAGCCTTTGACCGGGGTTCAACAACGACATCTATCTGAGCATCAGGGTAATGGCGCTTCAGGTCATCTAGAGTCGGAAAGAAGAGAATTTGGTCGCCAATTCCGCCAGGTACAAGGGCTACTACTCGCATAATATTTATTGACGCTTACTCGCTCCCTATTTTAGGGGAAAATATATAGCTTAAAGATTGAGGAATTCTGTGTATTTACTAATTCCAGCTGCGGGAATCGGAAAAAGAATGGGTAGTAACCGCAATAAACTCCTGCTAAGAGTGCGATCGCAACCAATTATTGCTTGGACTTTATTAGCCGCAGAAGCCGCCAGTACAATCAGTTGGATCGGGATCATTTCTCAGTCTAGCGATTGGCCAGAGTTCAATGCAATTCTCGCCGATCTGAAGCTGACTAAACCAGTGGAATTGATTCAAGGTGGCTCCACCCGCCAAGAATCTGTTTACAATGGCTTGCAATCTCTGCCAATAGCCGCAGAACAAGTGTTGATTCACGATGGTGCTAGATGCCTGGTAACACCAGATTTATTTAACTCTTGTGCCGAGGCCATTCGCCACTGTCCCGGTTTAATTGCTGGTGTACCCGTCAAAGACACCATCAAAGTTGTCAACGAACAAGGCATAATTCAAGAAACACCCGACAGACGACAACTATGGGCAGCACAAACTCCCCAAGGATTTGATGTCAAGTTGTTGAAACAGTGCCATGCTGAAGGAGTCCGTCAAGATTGGGAAGTAACTGACGACGCTGCCTTATTTGAAAAGTGCGGCATCGAAGTCCGAATTGTCGAGGGAGAAGAGACAAATTTAAAAGTGACCACTCCACAAGATTTAGCGATCGCAGAATTTATTCTCACAAATAGAGGGACTGGGGAGCAGGGGAGCAGAGGAGCAGAGGAGCAGAGGAGCAGAGGAGCAGGGGGAGAATAACTCCTAACTCAGCACTCATTACTCATTACTCAACACTGTTTTGCCCAATGCCCAATGCCCAATTTTAAAAAATACTTTGACAATTTATGATACAATGCCACACACTTGTTGATTGTTGATTGTTAGTTGTCATGTACTAATGACCAATGACTAATGACCAATGACAAACGACTAATGACTAAATGATTACAGCCACAGCGACGAAGATAGAAGCAATTCTCTATTTAAAGGGTAAACCCTTGTCGCTCGGCGAAATCGCCGAGTATGCCGCGTGCGATCGCGCCACTGTCAAAGAAGGCATAATTGAACTAATGGACAACTATGCCCACCGAGATAGTGCCCTAGAGGTAGTAGAAACTCCAGATGGTTACAGTTTGCAACTCCGGTCTGATTTTCATGACTTAGTGCAAACGATGATCCCAGTAGAATTGGGTGTAGGTGCATTGCGAACTTTGGCAGCGATCGCCCTTAATAGTCCCATACTCCAAAGCGACTTGATTAACCTACGCGGTTCAGGAGTATATCAGCACGTCCCAGAACTCGTTGAACTTGGTTTCATCCGCAAACGCCGAGACAGCGATTCTCGCTCTTACTCACTCCAAGTGACCCCAAAATTCCATCAATATTTCCAAATCGAACAACTTCCACAAATACTTTCTACAAGTCAGAAGGAAGAACAACTAGAACTAGAACTAGAACTAGAACTAAAAACAGTGGCGAGTAGAGAATAGGGAATAGGGAATAGGAAGCACGGGGAAGAATAAAAATTACCTCTTTGCTCCCTGCCCCCTGCCTCCTGCCTCCTCTGCCCCACTCCCCTCCTCTTGACTTATACCCGTGGTGAATGCGCTACTCTTGTTCTATGGTTTAGAGTAGAGTTAGCAATTAAGCTAAATAAAACTGCCAATGGTGTTTAATCCTGACTTTTTGAATGACAACTCCGAGGAACACCCTAATCAACTTGTTTCCGACCACTCTGAGGAATACCCTAATCAGTTACTTAAATATCTACAGCATCAGTCTCCTGATGTTTTAGCTAGGGTTGCTCAGTCCGCCAGCCCCGAAATTAAACAAATCATCTCGCAAAATGTCCAAGGACTAGTGGGAATGCTCCCGGCAGAAAATTTCAACGTGCAAATCACAACAGATCGGGAGAATTTAGCTGGACTTCTAGCGTCGGCCATGATGACGGGGTATTTTCTGCGCCAGATGGAACAAAGAATGCAGTTAGAGCATTTGTCTAATGGCCAATAGTTAATAGTCGCTAGTCAAACATTCTGGGACTATTGACCAAATAATCACTAATTCGTAATTCGGAATGACCCTCTCTAGAAATTACGAATCATTTTGACTAGTTCTTTTCAGGATAAGCTCCTGATTGGACTTTGAAGGTTTGAACTTTACCACTGCGGTTGACTTCGATCGCTATTATGTCTCCAACTTTGCTCGACTCTACCAGCCTCTGAACTTGGGCTGAAGTTTTGACTGGTTTCCCGTTAATTTTTTGAATCACGTCTCCAGGAAGTAGTCCTCCACGCTTGGCTGGGGAATCATCTGTGACTCCTTTAATCACAATTCCAGCATCCTGCTGAATATTCAGTTGATTTTCTTGATTAATCTGCTGTTTTCTGATGGGAGACAGGTCTGCCATTTCAACACCCAAGAAGGGATGTTCTACACGCCCTTTAGTAAAAAGTTCATTAGCGATGCGGGCGGCGGTTTCAATGGGGATGGCAAAACCGAGTCCTTGAGCATCAGCGCGGATGGCTGTGTTAATACCAATCACCTCGCCTTGAGCGTTTAATAAGGGGCCACCAGAATTACCAGGGTTAATAGCGGCATCAGTTTGGATAAAGCTGACTCGCTTATCGGGGACACCAACTTGAGTGCTAGTGCGATCCGTAGCGCTGATGATACCGATAGTGACAGTATTATCTAAACCCAAAGGATTGCCAATAGCGATCGCCCATTGCCCTGGAATCAGGTTTTGTGAATTGCCCAGTTTTACCGTCGGCAAATCATTCGCTTTTATTTTCACTACCGCCACATCTGTCACAGAATCAACTCCTACCACTTTCCCCTCTAAACTGCGACCATCTTTGAGGGTAACTTGCACTGTATCTGTATCTGCTACTACATGAGCGTTGGTGAGTAATTCTCCATCATCGCTCAAAATAAATCCCGATCCTGTACCGCGCTCAATGCGTTCTTGAGGAATTGGTTGGTCATCCTCTCCGAAGAATCGCCGCAAGATGGGATTTTTCAAAGCGTCAGAGATAGGATTGGCTACCTTGCGAGTCGCATTAATTCGCACTACAGCCGGGCCAACTTTTTGCACTGCCGTCGCAATAAAATTCACGTTATCGCCACCAGTAGCCCCAATAGCTCCGTTAGGAGAATTCGGAACTATGGATTCTGGAGGCGAAGCCATTGTTACATTTTTTAGCTGTTGGAACGAGCGATTTTGGGGAATGAAATAGCGACTGCCAAACAAACCTGCACCACCGCCAATTACCAGTAAAAACACATAAACCGCCAGTTGCTTTAAGGATAACTTCATATTGTTTTGCTCAAGAACAGCAATGCAGTTGCTAATTTCTAAGTGTAGTCAAGCGAACGGCAAGTGGACAGATCAATTTACGAGAAATTAGGGATTGGGCATTTGTCATTGGGGATTGGGCATTGGGGATTGGACATTGGGAATTGGGCATTAAGCATGGAGAAGAGACAAAAAAGACAAGAAAGAAGGGGAGACTTGGGAGAGATTTTCAATAATTCCCCCTTGTCCCTCTTGCCCCCCTTGTCTCCCCTGCTCCTCTGCTCCCCAATTCCCATTCTTCCCATCTAAAATCTAAAGTTAATGCGCTATTGACCTTTATACATGACTTTACCCTTTCGTCAACTATTTCTCTGTAGCTTAAGCGCCTTGGGCCTAGTAAGCATACTGCCATACTCAAACAGTGCTAACGCTGCTGTAAGTGGTTGCTCAACTCCAGCCCTATCTCGCTTCCAACGCCATAAAGTTGTTCGTGGCGAAACTTTGGAGAGCATAGCGCAGCGCTACAATCTCATTCCGACAACTATTATTGGCATGAATCCAGCTTTGCAGAACGGTGCAGCTGCCGCCGTTGGTAGTGTGCTTCAAATTCCTCCCTACAATGGGATTGTAGTCGAAGTGCCTCGCGGTCAAACTTGGCGACAAGTGGCAGCACAATACAAAGTTCGCGCTGATAGCCTGTTTGAGGTGAATGGCTGCCAACAAAACCCCAGAATCGTGTTTGTTCCGGGGGTAAATTGGTCGCCCAATGGTGTTGTAACTAAGTCCCCTTTACCTACTGATGCAGGTACACCAAACCGTGCATCTTTATCGGGATATCCCTTAGCACAAGTAGCAAATGTAGGATTAGCTTACGGCTGGCAAATAAATCCTGGGACAGGTGAAGTTTTCTTCCATAGTGGTGTTGACTTATTAGCACCAGTTGGTAGTAATGTGGTAGCGATCGCACCTGGAACTGTAGCCTTTGCCAGCGATCGAGGTTCTTATGGCAAATTGGTCATTATTAATCACAGTGGCGGACTTCAAAGCCGCTACGCCCAGCTTGACAGCATCAAAGTTAGTGTTGGCCAACAAGTGAAAAAAGGAGACTTACTGGGAACAGTAGGAACTAGTGGAAAACCAAGTTCCCCTCAACCGCACCTCCATTTTGAAGTGCGTTCTAGTTCATCTCTGGGTTGGGTAGCAGAAGATCCAAAAGGCTATTTGAAAAAATGAAGTTCGTTTTGAAACGCAGAGGAAATCTCTGTGTTCCTCTGCGAAACCTTTGCGATCCTTTGCGTTAAAAAAAAGATGCTATATTTTCGCTAGATTTTACGATGTGCATTCCTGCCTCTGTAAACCTTGTAAATGCTGCATCTGCCTGTTCTGTGTAGTCCACAACACCAGGGACAACAACGGGGGAAGTGCAATCTTCCAGTAGATAGATTTTTTTGGTCAGGGTAGCATCTACCTGTTTAATTTCTGTTAATAAATCGTCAATTGTCCAAGCAACACAGTGACTTTTAGCTTGACCACCAATAATTACTGCATCATATTCTAAAAGTTGTTTAATCAGGCGCGTGTTCTTTTGAGCGAGTGAACGTTGCTCAAAATCTTCCAACACCTCTGGACGCAAAATAGAATAATTTTCTGTTAAGGGATTCTCACCTTTGATTTCAAATTGCGTCTGACTCTGACGCACAATGCCGTGGAAAAATATCGCTTCTTCTACTGATGATACTAGAGCATGACCAATACCACCCAACATAGAATGATAAGGCCAAACAGTAAGGGGATATTTACCGTCTTGACTGAGTTTTTTAAGGTAATGGTAAGCGTGTTTTTCTAATAATTCATAATCCCCATTGGTAACACTGTTAGCAACTGCTGGGTTGACTTTCCAAATACCTTGTTCAATATCTGCTGGTGTAATGCTAGTCGCGGCTGGAGTAGGATGTTCTCCGGCAGCGTTCACCCAAAAGATCGGATGGAAGATTTGGGTTGCTGTGTGGGTATCTAGAGTAGGTACAATTTTTGTAATTACTCCCAAGTTGCGATAGATAAACTCACATAATCTGACATTATCATCCACCGCCCCTTTCCCAGATTTTCCACCTACAAATAATTCAAAACCGGGGATGCAGAAGGTGTTTTGGACATCAATTAATAGTAGGCAAATACGAGTTTTATCTAAAGATGCAGGTTTGATATCGTGTTGTTTTGCCCAGATTTCAGCTTCGGCGGCACGTTCTTGGTAAGGTACGCGCCAGACTTCGCTCGCTTCTTCAGGGTTAAAGTGTGGGGGAATTGGTAGTTGAGGTGTTATTTGGGTGTTCATAATTACAGCCGCTTTTATTCTGTAATAACATCTATGATTTCAATCCCCAAATTTCCTCAAGTTTACGCTCAATAGTATATTTGTATTGTAAAACACAAATCTAGCGATCGCTGTCATCCAAGCTTCGCAACATCACCAACCGTTGATTTAACCACTCATCTGTAAACCAACCATAAGGGAAAATATTTATATTCGAGGCAGCTACAGGTATGCAGGAAATTTGGACAAGAATAGAATTCTGGCTCAAAGCTAATACTCCACAAGTTCTTGATACATTGAACCCTGGAGCATCAGAGAGTCAGATCGAGGCAGTAGAAGATGCTCTGCTGATACAGTTTCCTGATGATGTCAAGAGTTCTTACCGTATCCATAATGGACAATTAGCTTACGATTATGGGCTGATTAATGGACGATAATTTCTATCTCTTGAACGCATTCAAGATGAATCGCAAGTTTGGAAGGAACTTCTAGATGGAGGTAATTTCGATGATTCTGAAAGTCAGCCAGAACCAGGAATAGGAATTTGTACAGATTGGTGGAGTCCGTTATGGATACCACTAACCTATGACGGTGCTGGCAATCACGATTGTCTAGACTTAGCTCCTGCTAAAGGTGGCAAAATTGGACAAATTATTCAGATGTGGCACGATGACGCCAAGAGAAAACTCGTCGCTTCAAGTTTTCAGAACTGGCTAGAGGAATATGTCACTGGTTTAGAATCTGGTCAATATGTTTTCTCCCATGAATATGGAGGTATAGTCAAAGCGGATAGTATCTGGTGTCTGTAAATTTAGGAGCAACGCAACTTAGTCAGGTTAAAACGATCGCACTCAAGCTACTCAGTTAAAAGAATTTTTCAGCAATATATCTTTAATAAATGAGCAAAACCTTTAAATTGCTCTTTATTTCTTTGCCTGTCTTATTTTCCTTTTTTTCTATCTAATCACCAAAAGAGCCACCACCTGTGGCAATCTGGGAAACAGAGATTTATCAAATCTGATATTTTAACGACAGCAAATTTACCTAATCAGGTTATGCAAACTCTGCCCATAGTAGATACTTCAAATACTACATCCAGCCAACCTACCTTTGATACAACTATCAAGCGGCGTAAAACCCGCCCCGTAAAGGTGGGAAATGTCACCATTGGCGGTGGCTACCCCGTTGTAGTGCAGTCAATGATTAACGAAGACACCCTTGATATTGATGGTTCCGTGGCTGGTATTCGTCGTCTGCACGAAATAGGCTGCGAAATTGTCCGCGTCACAGTGCCGAGTATGGCTCATGCTAAAGCTTTAGCAGAAATTAAACAAAAATTAATTAAAACTTACCAAGATGTGCCCATTGTGGCTGATGTCCATCACAACGGACTAAAAATCGCCGTGGAAGTCTCCAAGCACATAGAAAAAGTGCGGATTAATCCGGGGTTATATGTCTTTGAAAAGCCCAACGTCAATCGAACCGAGTATACTAAATCCGAATTTGACGAAATTGGCGATAAAATCCGCGAAACCCTAGAACCTCTGGTAGTTTCTTTGCGCGATCAAGGTAAATCTATGCGAATTGGGGTAAATCACGGTTCCCTCGCAGAAAGGATGCTATTTACCTACGGTGACACCCCCGAAGGCATGGTGGAATCTGCTATAGAATTCATTCGCATCTGTGAATCCTTGGATTTCCGTAACTTGGTAATTTCCATGAAAGCCTCACGAGTACCAGTGATGCTAGCCGCCTATCGCCTGATGGCCAAGCGCATGGATGAACTGGGTATGGATTACCCGTTACATTTAGGCGTTACGGAAGCCGGTGATGGCGAATACGGGCGAATTAAATCTACGGCTGGTATTGCTACCTTACTTGCTGATGGCATTGGCGATACAATTCGTGTCTCACTAACAGAAGCACCGGAAAAAGAAATTCCCGTCTGTTACAGCATTCTCCAAGCTTTGGGATTGCGAAAAACGATGGTGGAGTACGTCGCTTGTCCTTCCTGTGGGCGCACTTTGTTTAATCTAGAGGAAGTACTGCACAAAGTCCGGGAAGCCACTAAACACTTAACTGGACTAGATATTGCAGTGATGGGTTGTATTGTCAATGGCCCCGGAGAAATGGCAGATGCCGACTATGGGTATGTTGGCAAAACACCTGGTTATATTTCTTTGTATCGTGGTCGGGAAGAAATTAAAAAAGTCCCAGAAGATAAAGGTGTAGAGGAATTAATTAACCTCATTAAGGCAGATGAACGCTGGGTAGAACCTTAAAGGGAGCAGAGGAGCAGGGGAGCAGGGGAGCAGGGGAGCAGGGGAGCAGGGGAGGCAAGGGGGGACAACGGGGAATTATTGAACAAGTCTCTCCTTATCTTCCCCTTCTACCTTGTCTCTTCTCAATGCCCAATGCCCAATGCCCAATGCCCAATGCCCCATACCCAATCCCCAAAAACTTTGTATCTTTTAACCATCAAGGTCGCCGGATTGTCAAGTATTTTGTTTAAATTAAGGATACATACTCGGTCTGTACAGTGGTAGCCTGTGTTAGATTGAGCATACTGACTATATTATTTTCCCTCTGACGCAGCTGTCATTATGGTGATTACAAAAAATAGGCTTGTTTTGGGTGCTACGGCAGTTACACTCTCCACGATCGCTGTTACTAGCCTTGGCATTCATTCGCGAGGTCAGGCTTTATTTAAAGCAAGTCCCAAAGAACTAGTAGATGAAGTTTGGCAAATTGTTCAACGCCAATATGTAGACGGTACTTTTAATCAGGTAGATTGGCAGGCTGTTCGTAAGGAATACTTGAGCAAGTCCTACAGTAATCCGCAGGATGCATATAAGTCCATTCGGGAAATGCTGAAAAAGCTAGATGACCCATACACCCGGTTTATGAGTCCAGAGGAATTCAAGAATATGCAGGTGGATACCTCTGGAGAATTGACAGGGATTGGGATCACCATTAGTCAGGATGAAAAAACCAAGCAATTGGTTGTAATTGCGCCAATTGAAGATACACCAGCCTTTAAAGCTGGTGTTTTGGCAAAAGATATCATCCTCAAAATTGACGGCAAAGATACCAAGGGGATGGATACTAACCAGGCAGTATCCTTGATTAGAGGTGAAGCAGGATCGAAAGTCAGCTTGACTATTCAACGCGACAAGCAAATAAAACAATTTGATATTACACGGGCGCGAATTGAAATCCATCCAGTTAAGTTTTCTGAAAAGAAAACTCCAGCAGGCAATCTTGGTTACATCCGTTTGAACCAGTTCAGTGCCAATGCTGGTAAAGAAATGCAAACCGCTATCAAAAATTTAGAAAGCAAAAAGGTAGCTGGATATATTCTCGATCTGCGTGGTAATCCAGGCGGCTTACTCTTCTCCAGTGTCGATATTGCTCGGATGTGGATAGATAAAGGTAAGATTGTCTCCACTGTTGAACGCCAAGGAGAAGCGGAAAAGGAAGAAGCAAACGGAAAAGCCTTGACAAATAAACCGTTGGTGGTGCTGGTAGATAAAGGTTCCGCTAGTGCCAGTGAAATCCTCTCAGGGGCTTTGCAGGATAATAAGCGTGCTACTTTAGTCGGTACTCAAACCTTTGGTAAGGGACTAGTGCAATCGGTGCGTCCCCTAGAAGATGGTTCAGGATTAGCGGTGACAATTGCTCATTACTATACCCCAAATGGTACAGATATCAATCACAAAGGCATTTCGCCAGATGTGAAAGTGGATTTGAGCAAAAAGCAGATGGAGGATTTGTGGCTACATGAACGTGACAAACTCGCTACTCTCGCAGACCCTCAATTCGCTAAAGCGGTAGAAGTGATAGGTAAAAAAATTGCTGTTCAGGGGACATCTACAGCAGAAAAATGAAGAGTTAGGAATACAGTTAGGAGTGAGTAGTGAGGAGTTAGGAATAAAGTCCATCACTGTCAACTTCTAACTACTAACTTAAACTGGTTTGCACTTTCCAGCCCTAATAAGTCCGACACGTCGAGCGATCGCTTCTTCTTGCGAACTAAAAGGCCCCCACTGTTCTATAATTTCTAAATTATCGTCGCCAACTTGGTCGCTGGAGATAATTTCACAGTTTCCAGCAGAGCGCTTGACAATATACCAAGTTTGTGAATTGCTCATATTTTAAATAAAAATCTTGTTTTTATAGTCAGAATTTTACTGCATACAGAAAATATCTTCTGCACTTGCTGAATTTGGGATTTAGCAAGTGTAATCGTATAATCAGTTTTTTTACGGATCAATAATATCTTAGATGCTTGAGGATCGTTTATGTAGCTAACTATACACTCAAAAGATTTTCTCTGTTAATTCGCTATCTTTTGACCTTTATATTAGCTGGGCAACATGAAGGAATAGAGCTAGAAATTACGCCAGATGGAAATATGGAACCATGAATAAGGTAAACTATGCAACAATGAGCGACCAACAGCTAAAGAGTTACTTTCTCACCAACAAAGATGATAAGGAAACCTTTTATGCCTACATGGATAGACGAAAATCTCGTCATCGTGATCCTGCAATACAATTAAATGATCCAGCTTGGGAAGAAAAGATAATAGCTGTGATTCAGAAACAATTAGGTTCTGATTGATAAGTTAATCATTTCATATTCTTAATCGAGGGGACTACAAAAATTTTGTAGTCCCCTCGATTTCTCACATAAATTTACTTTTGGCTAATACTTCCGCACTTTTGGCTCAAACATATTAATCGCTACCGGTCGATATTGAATATCAATTCCTGCTGGTGAATAGTAAGCCATTGTGTGTTTGAGAAAGTTAGTATCATCTCGCTGGGAATAATCTTCGCGGAAATGAGCGCCACGACTTTCTTGGCGATTTAGGGCTGATGCCAAAATGGTCTGCCCTACTACCATCAAACTTCGTAATTCTAAAGCTTCCACGAGTTCTGTATTCCAGCAACTACCTTTGTCATCTAAATAAATTTGTGGGTATTTTTGTTGTATTTCTTCTAATTTCTGCAAACCTTCAGTCATTAATGCCTCAGTGCGGAAAACACCACAATACTCAGTCATACAATCCTGAAAAGCTTCACGGACTTGGTTAATGCGGTACTGTCCTGGTTGTTCTAGCAAAGCTTGAATTTGTTGCTGGCCTTCTGTTACATACCGTTGCTCATCTACAGAAGGTAACTTCCGTTTTTGCACAAATTTGGCGATCGCAGCCCCAGTTCTTTTACCATAAACTACACATTCTAATAGTGAATTACTCCCCAAACGATTCGCCCCATGCACGGAAACACAAGCTGTTTCACCCGCAGCAAAGAAAGCGTCAACTAAACCATCACCACTACTGCGAACTTGACCATCGGTGTTAACTGGTATACCACCCATACAATAGTGAATTGTCGGACGGACTGGCATCGGTTGAGTTACGGCGTCAACGCCTACCAAACGATGAGCTTCTTCCCAACAGAAGGGAACGCGACTCATAATTTTTTCTTTGCCCAGATGGCGCAGATCCAGATAGACAAAGGGGCCACCAGCACTGCCATTGAGATGAATACCACGTCCAGCGCGAATTTCGTAAGCGATCGCTCGTGAGGTAATATCACGAGGAGCTAGTTCCATCCGACTGGGCGCATAATTCGCCATAAAGCGATCGCCTTCACTGTTAATCAGATACGCCCCTTCACCCCGTACTGCTTCCGAAATCAGCACCCCTACTGGATATAAACCAGTGGGATGAAACTGCACAAATTCCATATCTTCGAGGGGCAAACCTGCGATCGCAGTCATTGCCAAACCATCACCCGAAGAAGCGTAATCATTAGAGGTAGTGTTATAAACGCGACCATAGCCCCCTGTGGCAAACATCACAGCCTTAGCCCGCACCACCTCTATATGTCCATCCAAAAGATGGAACATGACCACACCCTTGGCCTCATTTTCTTCCAAAATGAGACGCATCACGTACCACTCTTCATAAACTTGCACCCCATAACGCCGCAAATTGTTAACCAATTCGTGTAAAATCGCGTGACCGGTTTTGTCAGCAGCGTAACAAGTGCGGTTGTGAGAATGTCCGCCAAAAGCTCTTTGGGCAATGCGCCCATCGGGTAAGCGAGAGAACAAAACGCCGAGATGTTCTAAGTCAATTACCACATCTGGCGCTTCTTGGGCGAGAATCGCTACAGCATCTTGGTCTGCCAAGTAATCAGAACCCTTGACAGTATCAAAGGCGTGTGCTTCCCAACTATCTTCGGAATCAACATTTTTCAGCGATGCAGCCATACCACCTTGAGCTGCAACTGAGTGAGAACGAATTGGGTGGGTTTTGGCAACCACAGCAATATTTAAATTGGGGTCAGTGCGGGCAATTTCTACAGCAGCGCGACATCCCGCCAATCCACCCCCGACAACAATCACATCGTGTTCCAGCATAATTAGCCCCCTGATTGCAAACCACTGCTGTTCTATTGTAGAGATGTGATTAATCAGCTAGTGGGTTGTAACAGTAGCATCTCTACAAAAAAATTCCCTGCTTCTATACAGGGAGGTTGTAACAAATTTTGAAATTAGGAGTGAAAAGTTAAAAACAAAGAGTTATGGCACAGATAGAGTGGCTCATAACTCCTGTACAGACGCAATTAATCGCGTCTCTACTCATAACTCCTAACTATGTTAGCTAGTTGCTTGTACAGGTTGTTGCTGAGAGACATTACCTGGTATGGGTTCCATTTTGGTTCCTGGCCCTACAGGACTGACTTCAATATGATTTAACAAGGTAGTGACAAACGCGAACAACAGGAAAGGTAGCGATAGCAGAACAACGAGACCCGCTGTTGCTAAAGCGTACACGGGCCGTTTAGCACCCATCAACGCCAAAGCTGATGCCAAACTTAGGGTAATTGTAATCAACCAAACAATTATTTGACCGTAGATATCACCGAAAGTCAGGGTACAGACAAACCGGTACTTTTGAATATTATTTTCGCTCATCACATTTGCCTCAAGTCTCTCCTAATAGGTTCTACGTTAGAACTATGTTTGCCTTGTAGGCAATTTCTAAATATTTTTGCAAGCTTTGTAATATCACTTCACAATCTAGCTACCTTTAATGGCAAGGCAGTTATGTTAACAAACTTCTTTCGTTCATGGAAGAGATGGCAATCGCGTTGGCGCAGCCCGCTGTAGGCATCGCCTCCTTAACAAACACTATCTTGCTTTTAAGCAAAGAGACTATTTGTCATCTATCAAATTCAGGATATTTCAAATAAATATATCAATTCTATTTAATTTGTGAAAATTACAACCCACAAATCCATGATTTTGTAAAAGTTGTTGGGTATCCTGTTTTTCGCGAGTGATTCAGGATTACTATAAAATTTAATTTTTTGCTAGTAAATATTAACTAGAGAAATCAAGGAAATTCAGGATGTAAAACCGATTTTTTGATGTTAAATTTTGAATATTGCCCGAATTTGTTGATTTAAATCAACAAAAACCTTTATTTTTCGTGGCAACATTGTTTTAGGAGTGAACGTGAATACTATTTTTCTTCGTAAAGGTGTTTTTTGGTTGCCAAGTTTAGCTACTCTTGCATTCGTGAGTAGCGGTTTATCTGCAAGCGCCCAGACAGTAAACAAGTTGAGCAATCAGCCATTAACTGAACCTTCCGCAACCGTAGCGTCTCCCAACGAGTTTAGCCAAAACCTCTCTACAGAAACAACTGAAACTTTTACAGTCACAAATTTAACTAAGGTAGAGCAATCGCCTAACGCTGCGATACAGAAAAACGCTAGTTTAACACCTACACCTGTTCCAGGCACAGTGCCGACCTCATCTGCAACGCTAACCTCTGAACCTGTACAACCGACTTCTCAAACTCCTGCTCAACCATCTGCTACCAAAGTGGCGCAATCAGATATTGATTTAGGTAGAACTACCAGTGGTGGTAGTAGCTATCTGGGCGTCGCTGCTAACATTGGTTTGAGTGGTGGTGACACGTCTTTGGGCGACGGTAACTTTGCGGTAGTTAGTAAAATCGGACTGACAAATTCTATATCAATACGACCCTCAGCCATATTTGGGGATAACACCACAGTTCTACTTCCGATCACCTACGATTTTACCTTTAAACCAGCAGATGCTTTTAGCGAACCATTAGCGATCGCACCTTACGTCGGAGTAGGTGCAGCTTACAAAACTGGTGATGATTCGCAATTTGCCTTTTTGGTGTCTGGTGGCATTGATGTGCCTCTAACTTCTCAATTTACGGCAACAGCTGCTATCAATGCCGGATTTTTCGATCAAACTGATGTGGGCTTGTTATTAGGAGTTGGCTACAACTTCAGTGGGCTTTAAAAGTTAAGAGTTAGGAGTTATGAGTTAGAAGTTAAGAGTTCGTAATGTTTCACTTATAACTCATAACTCTTCACTCCTAACTCCTAATTCTTAATTCATAACTCATAACTCTTCACTCTTCACTCTTCACTCTTCACTCCTAATTTCTACTTAGGGGTAACTTTGTCAATCACCTTAATTGTGCCATCGTCTCCTACTGTCCAAACATCGTATACACCAACGACATCGCCGTTAGCATCAACATCTACATTGCCGCTAGCTCCTTGGTAGTTAATCTTTTTACCATCTTTAAGTAACTTTAGTCCCTCGCAGACATCAGTAACTTCTGTGCCAGGGCCATCAGCAACTTCCCGAATTTTGCTGGCTATACCAACGCCTGTATTTTCCTTAGCAGCTTGCGCCGCCAATGTTAATAAAGCAGCTGCATCCCAAGCTTGAGGAGCGTATTCCCCTGGCGCACCACCTTTTTTATCCTTCCACAGTTTGTTGAAAGCTTCTAGTGCTTTACCATCGGAACCCGGTACTGTACCGATCGCTCCAGTTAAAATATATTTACCATCATCGCTCTTGCCAACTTGTTCGGGAAAAGTAGGTGATTTTACCCCATCTGTCAGCAGAATCTGTACTCCCTTCGCCACACCTTGCTGATAGGCGGCTTTCAAGAACAGACTACCAGTTTCCGCATACATTACAGCTAGGACTGCATCTGGCTTCCCAGCAAAAGTAGCAGCCGCTTCTGTATCAAATGTCTGGGCTTTTGGATCGTAGCGGACAGGCTTATCTTTATTAACTATAGTTCCACCCAATTTTTCAAAAGTTTGCACGAATGCTTTTTCAAACCCTACGCCATAATCGTTATTAATCACGACTGTAGAAACTCGCTTGAAACCTTTTTTGTTAGCAAGTTGGGCTAAGGCTAGTGCTTGGTAGGTATCGGGGGGAGCTGTACGCGCCCAAAAGCCTTTATAGTCGCCTTTTTGTGCCTTTTCGGTAAACACGGTACTGGTACTACCAGGAGAAACCAGCATGACTTTATTCGGTGTGGCAATGGAGACTGCTGCACTAGAAACGCTACTGGCAAAGGAGCCAACGACACCTGCAACTTTATCTAAAGTTGCTAGTTTGGTCATACCGGCAGCTCCAGCTTTCGGGTCGGTTTGGTCATCTACTTGCACCAAAGTAACAGGTTCGCCATTTACCCCACCGCAAGCGTTGACCGTATCGACCAGTAAAGGTATAGAACCTAACATTTGCTGTCCTACAGAAGCCAAGTCGCCTGTCGTCGGTAACAGGGAACCAATTTTTAGCCCTTTAGCACTGCTTGTAGTAGTTGAGTTTGCCGCTGGAGTTGCGGTACTTCCGTTGTTAGCTGTGCCGTTGGGGTTACTGTTATCACCACAAGCCCCAAGTAGAAACCCAGCCGCAAGGGTAGCTATACTTAAACTTAAAGCGGCACTAATTTTTCTCATAAATTACTTTCACTCCTCAAAACACTTAGGAGCCTAAAAATAAAATCCAAACTAGATTTGTAACTTAGCTGGATCTTATCAAGATTCCAAAAGATAGATCATATCATCTATCTTTAGGAGTAGAAATATTTACGCCGATATTAGTATTTCTTTTTTACACAGAATATACTCTGTGTATCAAAAGCTGAAAAACGGAGAGGGAGGGATTCGAACCCTCGGTACGGAGTTGCCTGCCGTACAACAGATTAGCAATCTGCCGCTTTCGACCACTCAGCCACCTCTCCTGACTCACGAATATCAATGTTACCAGACTTGCTCTTAAGAGTCAATAGTCATTTGTCATTGGTCATTCGTCGTTGGTTATCTATAAAACACTGATGACTAAAGACTAGGGACAAATGACTAATTTTTTAAAGGACTTGCGATCGCATCCAAGCTATGGGCAAGGTGCGTAACTTTTTCCACTGGGGAACGAAAGCCCGCTGACTGAATACATCGTAATCGTTGCCTTCAATCGCCTCCAAAATTTGACCGTACAGCATTGATGCTGCCCATACAGGCCAACGGGCATCGGATGCTAAATAAGTAATTCCCTGGTCGGATGTGGTGTAAAATTGACGGGCGCGGTCAATTTGAAAGCGCATCAATGCCCGCCAACGCTCGTCTACCACACCTTTGAAGAAGTCTTGCTCGGTATAGTTGAATTTTGCCAAGTCTTCTAGGGGAATGTAAATCCGTCCGCGTTTGGCATCTTCTCCCACATCCCGCAAGATGTTGGTGAGTTGATTGGCAATTCCGAGAGCGATCGCTTCTTCTATGGGAATATAAGGTTGTTTGTTCTGTTGCCACGGTGCTGCATATATGGTGTTATCCACACCCATAACTGATGTTGACATTAAGCCAACAGTGCCAGCAACGCGGTAACAGTAGAGGTATAAATCCTCAAAGGTTTCATAACGACTGCGATATAAGTCCATGCGCTGACCGGCAATCATATCCCGAAATGGCTGAATGTCCATCGGAAAGCGCTGGAGGGTATCAACTAAAGCTACATCGTAATTTTCTAATGGACGCCCCGCAAAAATCGATTCCAGCTGCTGTTCCCATAGGTCTAGGGTTTCTGGCGTGGTAATAGCAGATGCGGGGCCATCCACCAATTCATCTGTACGGCGACACCAAGCGTAAATTGACCAAATAGATTGACGTTTTACCGGACTCATCAGCAAAGTACCCAGGTAAAAAGTCTTGGCATACTTTGCTGTGAGATGCCGACAAAGTTTGTATGACTCGTCTACAGAGACCAGCGTTTTCATGCGCGGCGGGGAATCAGGCAGTTGCAGCATTCGTTGCGGGCGGTCGGGTGAGCGTTTGCAGGTTTGAGGAATTTGCTACCGGGAGGGCCTCAGAAATCGCCTGCGCTGTCAGCTTACCAGAAAGTACGGCACCTTCCATACTGGCTAAGTAGCGTTGCATGGTGTAATCCCCTGAGAGATAGAAGTTACTAATGGGGGTTGTTTGCGAGGGACGGTACTGTTGACGACCAGGGGTCGCTTTGTAAACTGAACGGGGCGTTTTCACCACATGAGATTTCAGCAATGTTGCTGGATTGTCTCCCCCGAAGTGGTCGGGGAAGAGTTTTTCTAACTCGGCAATAGTTGCAGCCACAATCTCCTCATCGGATTTGGCAATCCAATCTTTTGCCGGGGCTAGAACTAATTCCAGCATCGAGCGTTCGGGGTTGGCGTATTCACGGCAGGTATTGCTCATATCAGCATAAACGCTTAGGAGGGGCGATCGCGAGAATAGCAAGTGATCAATTTGCGTAAGTTTACGATCGAACCACAAATGCACGTTAATCACAGGTACGCCTTCCAACCCGTCTAACTTTTGGAAAAACTTCATTTCTTTCCAAGGTGCTGGCAAAATCACCTTCAGAGGGTCAACCGGCATGGCAGATACATACAAATCCGCCGTGAAAACTTCATCTTCCTCTCCATTCAACCCCCGTATCAAGTAACCTTTGACGCTACCATCGGCGTTTAGCAAAATCTCTTTTAAAGGGGCATTCAAACGGACTTCTCCACCGCGTTCGGTGATGTAATCCACTAGAGGTTGACACAATCGTTCTGTTGGCGAACCATCCAGAAAGGCCATTTTCGAGCCTTTTTTTTCTTGGAGGAAACGATTGAGGGCAGTTAAAAGAATGGTTGCTGAAATTTCATCTGGCCCGATGAAGTTCAGCGACTTGGCCATAGCAATAAAAACTTCTTTATTGACCCGTTCTGGAATTTTGTGTTTACGCAGCCAATCTGTCCAGGAATATTTGTCCATTTCTTCAACGTACTTTTGCCCCTGAATCATGGCCGGCAATAACCCGATGCCAAAGCGGATTTTTTCTGGCCATGTCAGCATGTCGTTGTTTCGCAGAATTGCCACTATACCATTAATTGGTGCTGGCAAATCTGGGAAATCAAAGCGACTGTAAGTACCAGGTGCATCTGGTTGGTTGAAGATCATTGTGTGTTCTTTCCACTGCAATCGATCTTCAATGTCCAGTTCTTTGAATAACTGCAACATATTCGGATATGCGCCAAAAAAGATGTGCAGACCTGTTTCGTACCAGTCTCCATCAGCATCTTTCCACGCGGCCACTTTACCGCCTAGAACGTCTCGACGTTCCAAGACAATGGGTGTGTGACCTGCGTCTGTAAGATATTTCGCGCAGGAAAGTCCTGCTAGTCCCGCTCCCGCGATCGCTACTCGCATGTAACCCTACTGCTCTTCAATATTTCTTAACCGATTTATCGTTTTCATTATACGTTGCAATCCGTTACATTTGGCAGTTATTGTGCGATCGCTTCCCCAAAAAACTTTTGCCAAAGGGAATTTTACCTATGCGCACCTGTCCAAACAAATTGCCAATACCATTGTTGGCAATAGCTTTGCGGCGTGCACTTTATCTATATTTACATGCAAGTGATTTCGGGAAACAAAAGTATTTCCTTTGACTGAAAATAGCTATTTTTAAAAGTTGTCTTCAAGTAGTTGATTTCTTGGCTAATTTGTGTATTTGCTATTAGGAAATATCAGGGGCATTACTTAAAGAAAACTTTCCTCTCTCTATAAGGGTGTAGGATAAATGTTTATGTTCTCTAGGTTGAACAGGTAAAAGATTATGGCTGTATCGCAGGAGCTAAGGCGCTTTGGACATCACTTAATTTTAGGTATTTCCGGCACTACATTAAGCGATGACGATAAACGCGCACTCAATGAATTAAAACCGATTGGGGCGATCTTTTTTGCTAAGAACTTTTTGGATGGCACCCCATATCAGGTTTGGCTGGAAAGCTTCAAGGATTTGAATAACCAGATACGAGAATATACTGAACGTGATTCCATGTTCCTCACTCTCGATCATGAAGGAGGTCGTGTAATTCGTACACCATCGCCAATTACCCGCTTTCCTCACGCTTTTTTGCTGCGATCGCACGCTTATGAAGTAGCAAAAGCCACAGCAGTAGAACTCAAATCACTGGGAATCAATTTATCTTGGGCACCTGTAGCAGATATTTTTTCCCATCCTGACAACCCCGTGATTGGGCCTCGCGCCTTTGGTAACACACCCGAAACTGCCACTCAAGGTGCGCGTGACTATTACCTTGGACTTCGAGATTCCGGAATTTTGGGATGTGCCAAACACTTTCCCGGACATGGAGACACCAGCAAGGACTCTCACATTGAGCTACCAATACTGAATTTAACTATAGAAGACCTGCAACTTCGAGAACTTATACCTTTCAAAGCCTTAATCGAAGTACAGATTCCTTTGATTATGACTGTCCATATCTTATTTCCCAAGATAGATCCTGATGTCCCAGGAACGCTTTCTCAGGCTATCCTCAAAACCATACTTAGAAAGGAACTTGGCTTTGAAGGAGTAGTTGTATCTGATGATTTGGATATGAAAGCGATCTCAGATATGTTTATGAAAGCTGGTACTGTGGCGCGGTCATTTAATGCAGGCTGCGACCTGTTTATTGTGTCGCGTAATATTAATTCATCATCTATTGAAAGAACTTATCGGATTGCTGAAGATTTTGCTGATTCGCTCAGTAACGGTAGCTTAGATGAAGCAGTCGTAGAAGCAGCCAGAGAAAGAATTGAGAAACTACTGGCAGTAACACCGCAATATCCCATACATGCTTTGGATAAAGATGTATTATTGCAACATGCTCAACTAGCGATCGCTAGTTGCTATTCATAACCCAACGTGCATTTAAGTTGAATATTAGCAATTGCCAAAAGCCTAACAAAGATTGCAATTTTTAATTCTTAATTTTTAATTTTTAATTGTTTAGTGGGTGGTATAGGGGTCGAACCTATTTCTGCGGGTTAAAAGCCCGCTGCACAGCCGGTATGCCAACCACCCTAGTTAATTTGAAAAAGAAATGAGCAAGTGCGATTTGTAATACCAACATTAGATATAAATCCACTAGGGAGGTACTGCCCCTCCTATTTCTGTGTTATCAGCACAGCGCCTCGCTTTTCGGCTCCAGGTGGATAGGTGGAAGATGGAGGAATCGAACCCCTACAGTTGCCCATACCCTGGTTTTCAAGACCAGTTGCCGTCCATTCAGCGGCATCTTCCATTCAGGGGTGCCTGACGGGGCTTGAACCCGCTATGACTGGTTCCACAAACCAGCGCCTCGACCATTTCGGCTTCAGACACCATCATCAGTGGAATCAATGGGAATTGAACCCATAACCTCCTGCTTGCAAGGCAGGCGCTCTAACCATTTGAGCTATGACCCCATAAAAATTCAAAATTCAAAATTCAAAATTAAAGACATTTTCAAACGGGAGTGGTAGGACTCGAACCCACAACTTTCGAGGTAGAAGCTCGAAGCTCTATTCCATTGAGCTACACTCCCAATATTTGGTAGTCCTGGCAGGATTTGAACCTGCAACCTCTTACTTGTAAGGCACTTGCTTTACCGTTGAAGCTACAGGACTACGCAAGCGAGTGGAGGGACTTGTTCGCGCAGCGTTCTCGAAGAGTACACACGCACTGAGTATGGCGTACTCAGATGCTACCGATTACATCACACCCGCAAATTTTTAAAGCGGATAACGAGACTTGAACTCGTGCCTAGAGTTTGGAAGACTCAGATGCTACCGTTACACCATATCCGCATTCTGGAGCTGGTAACAGGAATTGAACCTACGACCTGGAGTTCCTGAAACTCCGGCGCTCGCAACTGCGCCACACCCAGATATTTTGGTACTCTCGACAGGATTTGAACCTGCAAAAAACTAGATCCTCAATCTAGTGCGTCTTCCGTTCCGCCACGAGAGCATTAGTACCCCTGACAGGATTTGAACCTGCAAAATCTGGACTCTGATTCCAGCACGTATGCCAGTTCCGTCACAGGGGCATATCGGGATGGCAGGACTCGAACCTGCGACTCCATGCTCCCAAAGCATGGCTTCTGGCCACTGAATTACATCCCGTGGTACTCCTGGTGGGAGTCGAACCCACAACTAAACAGATTTTAAGTCTGCCACCTCTTCCAATTGGGCTACAGGAGCAAATTTTGGTACTCTTGGTGGGAATCGAACCCACAACATACCGTTTTTGAGACGGCAGCCTCTTCCAGTTGGGTTGGGCTACAAGAGCAGAGTTTGGCAGCCCCACCAGGGGTCGAACCTGGAATCTTCGCCTTCAAAGGGCGCTATGTTGCCAATTACACTACAGGGCTTTATTGCCAGGGCAGGGTTTGAACCTGCAACCTCATCGTTCAGAGCGATGCGACTTCCCAATTCGTCCACCCGGCAATGAATGGCTGCCTCAGTAGGACTCGAACCTACAACCGCGCGGTTAACAGCCGCTTGCTCTACCATTGAGCTATGAGGCAACGAAGCCCCCCAGGTCGGAATCGAACCGACGACCTCCTGTTCTTCAGACAGGCGCTAACTACCAACTGAGCTACCGGGGGATAAGGAGGAGAGATGGGTTTTACCCAGTGGACTGGTTTAATTCAACTCGAATCAGCCACTCCATCATCTCTCCCATGTAACGAGAGTGGAGGGATTTGAACCCTCACGTCTTCAGTTTCGTAGACTGAGATGTTATCCAGTTACACCACACTCTCAAAACGGAGAGAACAGGATTTGAACCTGCGACGGATATTAACTACCCGTTTCCTCTTAGCAGGAGGACGCTTTGAGCCACTCAGCCACCTCTCCATAGTGGGTCGAGCAGGATTTGAACCTGCGCGCAAAAAAGAACAGTTTTACAGACTGTCGCCTTCAACCAGACTCGGCCACCGACCCATAATGATTCCCCTGACGGGACTTGAACCCGCAATTTCTGCTTTGAAAGAACAGCGACTTAACCATTCGTCCACAGGGGCATGATTGACGCAGGGACTAGGATTTGAACCCAGAACATCGGATTTGGAGTCACGAGGTGTTGCCGTTACACCATCCCTGCATTTGGTGGCAGCAGCGGGATTTGCACCCGCATATACCAGGGTATGAACCTGGGGCTTTGCTGATTAAGCTACGCTGCGACAGAGGTCAAGGCGGGATTTGAACCCGCGCTAATCGGTTTTGCAGACCAACGCCTTACCAACTTGGCTACCTGACCATTTGGGAGTCCCGACGAGATTCGCACTCGCAATCTTCAGCTTGAGAAACTGACGGCTTAAACTATTCGCCTACGGGACTACAACCAGGGTGACGGGATTTGAACCCGCAACATTTCCGCAGACAACGGAACGCTCTAGCCTGTTGAGCTACACCCCGATTTTTGAGAATCTGTGCTTAAACTTTGAGGTTTTTAGGCACAGATTTTATTGGTGAACTTGCCCATTTCTTATTTAGTTTTCAAGGTTCAGATAATTGACTTTTAACTGTTAGGAAAACAACCGAAATTCTAGGTAGCAAGCCTGTTGTGTATTACGGATGTATTCAGTGGTTTTGATGAGTGCAAACTTAGAACTTTTTTCGTTTCTTGCTTCTACTGCCGATGGTTTGCAAGTAGAAACAGCTTTATTGACTGAGGACTTTGGTTTATTCCAACGCCTGTCCTTTAGTTGGATGTAGAACATAACTTTGACTCTTGAGAAGCTTTGTCTTTCGCCTCACTACAAACATACTACAAAATACTACAAGAGGTGTCAAGGGGTTTTAGAAAAAACTTTTGAAATTGTCTAGAAAAGTTTCTACGCTTAGGTTTGAACTTAATTAACCACTCTGAAAAGTAAAACTACAGTTATGCTTGGTTGAGTTTTTAAAAGCCTGACGTGACAGACAACTCCTTCAAGCGACAACAGATAATTAGTTTTGTCGCGATCGCCTCTAGTATTACAGCTTGTAGTATTGCTCCAACTATTTCCCCACAATTGGGCTTGAACCAGCCAGTAAGCAAAATCCATACTGCACTTCAAGATCCAGCGAAGGGCCAAATTAATGCCCAGGTACCGCCATCAGCCAAAGTAGAAAACCCTACCTTTACAGTCCCAGCTAAATTTCAGGGAAAAACTGTTTATAAGGTGCAACCCAGCAACAATGAAAAGGTTATTGCTCTCAGCATTGATGATGGGCCCTGGCCAAAGACAACCCTAGAAATGCTGGATATCTTGAAGCAAAATGATGTTAAAGCCACATTCTTTTGGGTAGGACAAGCTTTACAAGCAAATCCAGACTTAGCCAAGCGTGAAGTAGCCGAGGGACACGCCATTGGCAACCATACTTGGCATCATTGGTATCGGCGAATGGATGAAGCCACAGCTAAAAGTGAAATCGATCGCACAGCGGATCTGATATACAAAATTACAGGAGTCAAAACTTCTCTGTTTCGTCCTCCTGGAGGCTTTTTAAATAATGGACTAGCCGCTTACGCCAAAAGCCAGAAAGATGCTGTAATTATGTGGTCGCTAACTTCCGCTGATACCGATCCTCATGCCAAACCGCAGGCATTTGTAAATAATGTCCTCAAAGGCGCGAAACCTGGTTTTATTGTTTTAATGCATGATGGTGGTGGCGATCGCCAAAGAACTGTACAAGCTTTGCCACAAATCATCACCGGACTCAAACAGCAAGGCTACCGATTTGTAACAATTCCTGAACTACTAAAAATGACGCAATAAAGGGTGAGAAATTCTCCTCACCTGATTTTAGATTTTAAATTTGGGATTTTGGATTGAGTAATCCGAAATCCCAAAATGTTTGTTCTCGCAGGTCTCCAAGAGTTACCCCCGAATTTCAACGTGAGAACAAATCTAAAATCCAAAATCCAAAATTGAGTCACCCGACTATTTGGTTTATTCGCTCATGACAGAAGCACAAGATTGAGCTTCCTGCCAAAGTTTGTGCAAAAAGAACTCAGCGCGATCGCTCATAGTGGTGACAAACACACCGACAGAATCCTTAGAACTAGCTGATAGCCAAGAACCCCGCAGGGTGACTTCCATATATTCGGCATCGCACGCACAGAGGGCAATGATTTCTCTGTCATCTCTTTTTACCTCAGCCCTGAGTACTTCTACTCCTGGTAAGTCAACAGGAAGCAAAAAGGAAGCGGTACTGGGTTCAATGCACAAACTTTGCCCAACTCGCAGGGCTAAAATCACTCGTTGCGCTACCCATTCTTCTAGCGACAGAGTGACACATTCCAAATCAAAACTGCTTTCAGTGTAAGTTAATTTCAGCATTCCTTATGCTCTCCTGTTATTCCAGGTTTGCTTGCATATCTATCCAAAACTGTTCAGCAAAAGAAATCGCGGGGTGGATTGGCGCTTTTGGTTTGGTACACAGTTGCATACCAGCTTCAAACAAGGTGCGATCGCCTTTACGGGAGTTACATCTTTCACAAGCTGCGACTACGTTATCCCAAGTGTGAGAACCGCCTTTAGAACGTGGCATCACATGATCTAGCGTTAGATGTTTGCTGCTGCCACAATATTGGCAACTGTGATGGTCTCGTCGCAATACTTCCCGCCGATTCACTGGCGGAACTTTCCACATCCGCTCATTAGAAGTGATTGTCAAGCGAATATGTTTTGGCACATCAATTACCAAACTGGGTGAGTGAACTTGCCATCCGCTTTCTGTGGTAAAACCCAACGGTTGCGCCTTGTTGGTTACTAACAGCACAATCGCCCGCTTGATATTGACCCGACATAGTGGCAAGTAATTTTGAGAAAACACCACCACAGATTGCTCTAACACTTGCATTGCGTTCGCGCCGCGCATGGGAGATATCGTCACAGCTTAACTCCTTATAAAAAAACCCCCGCTTCAAGTTTTCGGTGAAGCGGGGGTTAGAATTGACCGGAAAATTTTCTGGTCTCATATCGGTACAGGATTCCTTTGCCTGTACCCCCCGCTTTTTTGATCTAGTTGTGGTTTTGCAATTAGTGCACTAATGGCTACATACTTATAATCATCATTACCTTCTGTGATTTGCCCATGATTTCGGCTACCATCGCCCATAAATAAATACTCCACTTCCATAGCACCTGATTCCCAATTGGTTCGGCAATTGGTGGCACACAAAATTGAAGTAGAGATGGGGTAGATTGATTTCACAGAAAATTTCACCTATTGAACATTCCTTTAAACATACTACACTTGTATTACTATCCTGTCTATACCTTTAAGGAGAAAAACTGATGCATACGATCGCTCGCACCCCAACCACCGATATGGAAGTTACCAGCATTCGCCTAGAACGGGAACTCAAAGATAAACTCAAAGAAATAGCTGGGAATCAGGGATATCAAGCTCTGATCCGAGATATCCTTTGGAATTATGTCCAGCAAAAATCAGGTGAGTGGAAGCCTCGATTTTCGCGATCCGACATTCGAGCTAGCATAGCTGCCACAGCTCAGCAAGAAGAACGCTGTGTGCTTACAGGTCAACTAATTCAACCCCAAGAACCGATGTTGTTAGGACTAACGAGGAATGGCGATATGGTTCCTCTGAGTGTCGAGAGCTTGGCTGGATAAACTTCGTCTATTTTGAAACCTGGTGTAGGGAGGGCATCTAGCCCGCCCTACCAGCAGGGAGTAAAAAATGCTCTTACTACTTTAAAAAATATAGTTCTGAAAATAGATGTGGTTTTTTATATTCAGATTAATGCAGCCCAGTTATTTTTACTAATAACTGGGCTGCATTCACCATTTAGCCAGAACAGCTGCAATCTCTAGCGAGCAAGAATTTATTTATATTTAAGCTCTACTCCAAATTTCTGCCATAAGTTGGGAACAAGACGCTTATGAACTCGCTACCATAGTTACGCTATCAGTGTAGATCGGGTCTGAACACGAGTGCGTCTCGTTGATGCAGCCTTTTTTAGAGAAGAGAAGCCTACACTGCAAGAACAAGCTCCTCGTGCCTCCTTTACTTTTGTTGATATTTTACTGAGAGTTACGGAGATCGAGGAGTAGCTTGTTAAACCTACTAGTTTTTTCAATAAATGTAATAAAGCTTTATAAAGCAAGTTACGTAATTTTACGCGCTCAAAAGGGGAATTTTGCTGTGATTCCAGAGAAATTACGGTTTATGTATACTTACAGACAGGATAAAGTTAGTAAATTATTTCCAGACAGTGCAGTTAAAAATAAGCTAACTTAAGCATTTATAGGATATTTTGAGTATTTTATTACTTATGTTCCAATGTAGCAATTTGCTTGATGTGGTGGAAATTTGGCCATCTGATATAGAAAAGGGCTATAACAGGTGAGAGAAAGTATTCACACAAAATTTGTCAATTATCAAGGTATAGCAACACAACTAACGGTGAAGAATATGCCAAGAGGTTGGGTGCAAGAACAATGGGGTTACTATCCGAGGGCGTGCCAGAAATGAAAAAGCCTTTATCATCGCTGCCACATTACGTAGATGACATAGATCGACTACAACCTTATCAAGTCAAGCTGATGCAGCATCAGGAAGAACCTGCCCGCGAGTTGGTACAAAAGATTAACCAAATCATTGCTAATAACTCTGCTACGGCTTTGATGCTGCAAGAGATTGCCCAATTGCTAGGAGTTGCTTTTCAAGTGGATTGCTGCTGCTTGGTTTCTGTGGCGGGTGAGACATCAGACGAAACAACTACGACTAATTGGTGTGCTGATGAGTATCTAGGGTTGCCACACCCAGAAGAAATGTTTTCGATGGAACAGTTGCTTATGCACTCGCCAGTGCTACAATGTGCTGCCCAACCATTGACTATTGAAGACATTTCCATAATTCAAAATAGTCTGGTAATTGGGTGTCAATATTTACCACTACCGATAAAAGCGGTTTTGGCAATTCCGACTCGGTTTGGTGGCAATAATAATGGAGTGATTAATCTGATTAAATTCCAACCTTATGAATGGAGTGAATCAGAAAAACAATTGCTCAAAGAAGTGGAGTCGGCTTGCGCGATTGCTTTTTCTGGAGTGGCACAAGCTCAACAAATTACTCATCAAGAGCAGTCCCTGCAAAAAAGCAAGCACCATCAAAGCTTGATCAAGCAATTAACCATATTGAGTCGTAGCAACTTGGAGCTAAATCAAATGCTTCAGTTAGTTATCGCCTCAACAGCCGAATCTCTACAGGCAGATCGGGGTTTGCTCATCTTACTAAAATATACAGATCCACTATTTAAGACTCAAGCTAAAAAACAAATCCCCAAAGCGAAAGCTAGTGTAATCGCCCAATGGGCTAGAGAAACACAAAATTCTAGCACTAGTAAACTAGACACCTTAACTGAGTCTTTCTTGATTTCAGACTGTGGTTTATGCCAGCGTGCCTTCATGGATTCTGGAAAACCAGTAATCTTCGATGACTATACAGATCAAAACGATACCTTAACAGCTGCTCCATTATTTGCGATAGAGAAATTGCCTGCGGTACTTTTAGTGCCATTGGAAAGTCAAGGTAAAATTTTAGGCTTCTTGGTGCTACAGCAAGCTGTGATTCGCAATTGGCAACCAGAAGAATTAAATCTTGTGGAAATGGTTTGCGCTCAAATGAGTAACGCCATCATTCAGTCACAGACATTGCGTCAAGTGCAAACTTTGGTAGACGATCGGACGGCGAAACTCCAGAGTAGTATAGAACTCCAAGCGAAATTGCATGAAAGAACCCGCCAGTATGTCGAGCAGCTGCGGAAACTTAATGAACTCAAAGATGAATTTTTGAGTAATATGAGCGATCGCCTACGCTATCCTTTGACAAATATGCTGATGTCAATAAAAAACTTGCGTTTGCCAGGAATAGCGCCAGAGCGTCAGGGTAGATATCTAGATATTCTTGAGCAGGAATGTTCAAAAGAAATCAACTTGATTAATGACTTGTTGACACTCCAAAAGCTAGAATCGCCTCACGAAGCCCCACAATTAGAATCTATAGATTTAAATACTAGAATTCAGGATATAGCAGCATCTTTTGAGAAAAAACTTGGCGAAAAAGGATTAAAAATTTCTATAGATTTGCCGGAGGAATCGCTCAAACTGCAAACTGAACTGGAGAGTTTTGACCGTATCCTGCAAGAATTATTAACTAATGCCTGTAAATATTCAGAGTCTGATACAATAGTTCGCCTTGAAGCGTCTCACCGAGTCGATCAGCAAATCGATCAAGTTATCATGAAGGTGACGAATACAGGACGTGCCATCTCTGAAGAAGAAGCGACCTACATCTTTGATAAGTTCCGCCGTGGAAAAGGTCGCTGGACTCCAGGGACTGGCTTGGGACTTGCTTTAGTCAAGTCTTTAGTGCAGCATTTAGATGGAGCGATCGCTGTTGAAAGTCTCCCAATATCGGATTCTGAACAGAGCGAAATTTGCTTCACCTTGACTCTGCCCCAATTTTCTGACGAAAGCAAACCATAATTCTGAAAGTGACTAAAAAACAGAACGCAACAGAGAACCCTGATTTGCAATCTTCCACTGATGACACCAACCTAGAAGAGGATTTGCTTGCTCAGGTAGAAGTTCAAATTGAGAAAATAGCAGAGCGGCAGCGGCAAATCAGCGCTAAAGTCCAAATTCCCCATCCAGTGGAGCAAATCTGGAAGGTTTTGACAAATTATGAAGCCTTACCAGACTTCCTCCCCAACCTGGCCAAGAGTTGTTTAATCGAGCATCCCGATGGTGGAATTCGACTGGAGCAAGTAGGCTCCCAACGCTTACTGAATTTCAACTTTTGTGCGCGGGTAGTTCTAGATTTGGAAGAATGCTTCCCTAAAACAATTAATTTCCGCATGGTAGAGGGAGATTTTAAAGGCTTTTCTGGTAGCTGGTGCTTAGAGCCTTATTCTTTCGGTGAGTCTTTAGGAACAAATCTGTCCTACACAATTCAAGTTTGGCCTAAACTCACTATGCCAGTGGGAATTATTGAAAATCGTCTGAGCAAAGATTTGCGGTTAAATCTTTTGGCTATTCACCAACGTGTAGAAGAACTAGCTAGCAAAGAACCGTATGCATAACAACAAGAAACCATCATTCAGATGTATTCCTGAATGATGGTTTTTATTGCTAAATTTCAAATAAAAAAGCTTTTGCTTTTTATTGTTTTTAAGTACCCCCAGGGGAATTCGAATCCCCGTTACCTCCGTGAAAGGGAGGTGTCCTAGGCCTCTAGACGATGGGGGCATCGGACTCAGACCTTTTATAAGGTAACCAATTTCCTTGCCGTTGTCAACAGGTTTTGCCAAAAAAAGTTTGTGGCAGCTAAACTGGGTGGAAGCAAAAGCTTGAAGAAGATACAAAGATATGGAGACAGATAAAAAAGTTCGTAGATGCTTCTGCGGTCAGCCGCAGGGTGTGTCAGCATTGGGCGCCGGGAATTTCGGAGCATACACATCTCTAAAAAACACTGAAGACAGCAAGGAACAAAGGGTATGATGTTGTACCCTGTAGAGTTAATATCTACGGTTTTTTACAAGAGATTTTGAAATAAATCGCTCAAAATCTACAATATGGAAGCATCTTTTGAAATCACCATACAGATGGCGATCGCTGTCTTTGCAGGCATTAGCGCCCAAGTGCTGGCTGCATACCTTCGTGTACCCAGCATCGTCTTGTTATTGCTGTTGGGCATTTTGTTTGGCTCCGATGGTATAGGGCTATTGCATCCCCATTCGCTAGGCACTGGACTGGAAGTTATAGTCGCCCTGGCAACGGCAATCATTTTGTTTGAAGGCGGACTTAACTTGGATCTGCGTGAGTTAGGTAGAGTTTCAGTCAGCCTACAATTGCTCGTCACTCAAGGAACGCTAATCACCCTGCTTGGCGGGAGCATGGCTGCTCACTGGCTGGGTGAATTTCCCTGGAACATAGCTTTTCTCTATGCTTCCATAGTCGTGGTGACAGGGCCAACCGTCGTTGGGCCATTGCTCAAACAAATCAATGTAGATCGACAAGTGGCAACGCTTTTGGAAGGAGAAGGGGTTTTAATTGACCCTGTAGGGGCTATCCTCGCCTTCGTTGTGCTCGATACAATTTTGAACGGCGATGCTGACCCGATCAATGCGATCGTCGGTTTACTTATACGTTTGGGTGTTGGAGCAGCAATTGGTGGTGCTGGCGGTTATCTGATGAGTTTGATTTTCAAACGCGCCAGTTTTCTGTCATTTGAGCTAAAAAACTTAGTAGTGTTGGCGATACTTTGGAGCTTGTTTACCTTATCGCAGATGATCCGCAGTGAATCGGGAGTCATGACAACAGTAGTTGCAGGGGCAGTCTTTGCTAACTCCTCAGTCCCGGAAGAACGTCTGTTACGCAGCTTTAAGGGACAGCTGACAATTCTCAGCGTTTCGGTGCTATTTATCTTATTAGCTGCTGACCTATCCATTGCCAGTGTGTTTGCTTTGGGTTGGGGTAGTTTATTCACCGTTTTGGTACTAATGTTTGTCGTTCGCCCGATCAATATTCTCTTGTGTACCTGGAACAGTGACCTCAACTGGCGACAAAAACTGTTTTTAAGCTGGGTTGCTCCGAGAGGAATTGTTGCTGCCTCTGTAGCTTCTTTTTTTGCGATTTCGTTGACACAGCGAGGCATTAACGGTGGTGATTCCATCAAAGCTTTAGTTTTCCTGACAATTATCATGACTGTTGTCTGCCAAGGGCTAACAGCTGGCTGGGTTGCCAAATGGCTGCAAATCACCTCCAAGGACGTAACTGGGGCAGTGATTGTGGGTTGTAATCCCTTGAGTCTTCTGATTGCCCGCTTCTTTCAAGAACGGGGAGAAAACGTGGTGATGATTGATACTGACCCCGAATGTCTTGTACAAGCCGAGGCGCAAAATCTCCGGGTTATTGCCAGTAGTGCTCTAGATGCTGCGGTTTTAGAAGAGGCCGGACTTGCTTCTATAGGTACTTTTTTGGCTATGACAAGTAATGGCGAGGTGAATTTTGTTTTGGCTCAACGAGCAGCTGAGGAGTTTAAACCCCCACGCGTCTTAGCTGTTTTTCCCCGCGATCCGCAAGCGAGTACCTCGACTAGTAATAAAGTTAATCAAGCTTTTATTCCAGACTTAGCGATCAAAACTTGGAATGAATATTTGAATGATGGACGAGTGAAATTAGGGACAACTACGCTAGATGAGTTAGAGTTTTCGACTCAATACGATCGCATCCAAGAAAAGATTCGGACTGGGGATTTGATACCGCTATTGGTAGAACGAGCAGAACGCTTACAAGTAATGCCAGCAAACCAAGATTGGGAAATTGGCGATCGCATTATTTATCTATTGCATGACCCCAGACCTAGCCTTTTAAAACGCTTATCTGGTGCCACCCAATCCACTCCCCTCTCTCTAGAAAAGTTACCAGAGGTTGAAGACCTATCCCTTGCTCAATTATCTCAACTTTCTACTAGTGAGGCTTCTGGGGGATGAGGGGATTGGGGCAGAGGGGCAGGGGAGCGGGGGAGCAGAGGAGCAGGGGAAGTAAGGGGACAAGGGGGACAAGGGGAAATTATTGAACAAGTCTCCCCCATTTACCTTGTCTCTTCCTTATACCCACTGCCCCTTTTACTCTTCTTTGACTCTTTATTAGCCTTGAGAAGGAATAAATTCGCTTTCTGGTTTTGGCGCTTCTTGATACATTTGCCATTCCTGCCAGAGTAAAGCAGACAAATGTACTATGGCAAGAATTAGCGTCGTTACCGAAATCAGATAACTGTGGATTGTGTAAAGGTGTTCGACGGTAATTGTGTTAATGGCTCCACCACCAGTCAGGATTTCGCGCAGTTGCCCACCAATCAAAGGAATGGCTTCGATGGTTCCTAGCTCAATGCTAAAACGCCAGTACCCTTCCTGAGTCCAATCTAAAATCATTGCTGTCCAATCCAGCCCGATCGCACTCAGGGTTAACAAAATCACACTAATCCAAGCAGCCAGCCAACTCTTGCGAAATTGTCGACCCAAAAACATCACCACAATTTGAATTAGAGCGATCGCAATTACCGCGTTACCAGCAATATCATGCGCTCTCCAAAACAACCAACCGTATGGCAGTTGTGTATTAATCATCTTTAAGGAGTTATAAGCTCCGCCTGCTGTCGGTTCATAGTAAAAAGACAGCAAAATTCCGGTAGAGATATAAATTAAACACAGAGTCAAAATCACGACTGATAATATCGTCGCTATTCGTCGCAAAATCTTATCGAACTGGGTGCTTTGCATAGCTCACCCCTCCTGTTCTTAACTAAGTATTTATTCTTATTACGATTTTAGCTAAGAAATTTTAATAGTTTTTACTTTTCTTATATAAAAATAAAGTTTTTTAAATCAAATACTGTACCCAAGCTTTTAAGGCTTCTGGTGAGCCATACCAAATTCCAGGACTTCTGGGAGAATGCTTGACACCTTCAATCACCAGATTTTCCGCTCTCTCCAAATGAGCAGCTTCAATGGGCGTAATCCCATCTCCCCAAGTGTTACCCTTACCACAGGTTAATTGGTAACTACTGTAAGCTAACCAACTACCAGGCTGCCTTTTCCCAAAGATAGTTTTGCCAGCCACACAAACGTAACGAACGTTTTTGTAAAAAGCTCCAGGGTAGTTATTGGTAACAAAATCCAGATTGGAGCGTGTCCAGCGTTCTTGGCTAATATGGGGTGTACCCAAGGTGATGAGATTAGCAATTAAGGGATGTCCTTGCCAAAGAAATGGTTTGACATCACCGCGCGCTAAATAGGGCTTTTCTCCCATATAAATGCGGGATATCCAACCTCCGGCTGAATGACCAATTAAGTTAATTTGAGTAGCATTATGTTCACGTAATATATGCTTGATTGTGTAATCGAGATGTTGCAGAATCAGTATTACAGGTGTTACTCCCAAAGTGGGGAGCCAGTCACGCCGTCGCAGTGGGACTGTAACCGTGGGAAAATTCAACTGCTGTAAAGATTGTTCTAGTTGGCGATAAGCGATCGCACTTTCTAGATATCCAGGCAAAATAACTGTCGGTAACGGCATTTTAAATTTTGGATGCAATGATTGAGGGTTTGAACTTTTTTGACGAAGAAGTAGTCATATTCAAGAGCTAGAATTGCGATCGCCTGACTCACTCCTTGAAGAAAAAAGCAATAGCCTTGGTGACATTTAAGGCTAAAATGTCAATAAAATTGTACAATTTGCAACAGTTTGAGGAGCTGCTGATGTGGTAGTATTCTTAAATAGGGCCCAGTCTCGGACAAACACATGTGTCATCTGTTACAGAAGTGTAGTTGACTGAAAAACAGTTGAAAAAACAAGGTCACTTCGGCAGATGTTTTGATGTATTCAAACTTGTGCATTTACTTAAACTTTAATAAAACTCCCAGATATTAATTTTAATTGTGTGCGTCATAAGAATAAAAAATCAAAAGTAGTAATTTTTCAAATAACTCTTTAGCAAGCTCGAATTTTGAAAATATGATGCAGCGTCATTGATTAATTAAAAACTTGAATAAATGGCAATTTTGGCGTTTTGATTGCCAGCAGAGGAAGTTATCATTTCCTTATGAATAACGCATATATTGCAATATCTTGCAATGTCGGAAAGATAAAATCGCTAGTCAACTGTAACTGAGTGAGTGAACGATAACAGCCATGTCTTACGTCTCCCTGCTGAAAAATATACCAGAAATCTTAAGTCAGCCAATTGGGATAGCAGCTATAGCCTCCCTTGGTATCCACGGTGCGATCGCCATGATCGTACCATTGATGCCGATGGAGTCTGACAAGCCTAAAGAAACAGCATCATCCAAAACAGTTGGACTTTTGGAATTGAGCCAAGCCGACCAAAACCGTTTGCCGCAAAGTACACCCAAAATTGGTTTACAACAATTACCTCCAGTCGCCCCACTTGCGGCTCCAAACTTTAGCCTCCAACCGGGATTAACCCCATTAGCACCATCACCATCCAGTCAGCTAGTATTACCTCCGCTACCAGCATCATCGAATAACTATCGAGTCTCTTCCTTGCCTACAAAGCAGTCTTTGCGGATGATTCCGAGTGATAATTTGCGGTTTGACGCGTCTAAATTTGATAGTTCTAAATTTAATACCAGCGCCAGATTCTCTCGACCAGTTCCTCGGGTGAATGTAAGTGAGAGCGTCGCCAAATACGAGCCACCTAAGCCGCTACCTGTAAATAGGTTGCCAGAATTGCAGTCACAGCAAATACCTGCCGATCTTCTGCGGAATCCCCAGCCTCCAATCTTATCTGACAGTACACCCATTGCAACAGCACAGGTAAATACAGCACAGCTAAATACGACTTCGCAAATGACGCAACCAATTCCAAATGCGTCGTCTACAATTGCTCAAAATCCGCTAATAAATTCTCTAAAACAAGCTCCAACGAATGGGGGTACTTTAATTGGAACTAGGGGAAGCACATTACAAGCAACGGATTTATCAACGAAGGGAACTCAACAGGCAATTGCACAGCTAGACTCTTACGCCAACCTGAGAAAGGAAGTCCAGCGACAATACCCCAACGCTGAACAAAAACCAGTCATCCGCCAAACATTATCCACGAATAAGTCAAATCTTGAAGGTGCTGTTTTGGGAGTATTGGTTGTAGATCCTGATGGTAAAGTCTTAGATATCAAATTTCAAGACAAGTTAATTTCCCCAGAATTGCAATTAAAAGCAAGACAATACTTCAACAAGCAATCCCCCAAGGGTGATAAACAGATTAGTTCCTATCCATTTAACCTACGTTTCCAAAACAGCACGAGCAATCTTACTGGGACTACTCAAGAGCAAAACCCCTCGTCATTATCTACACCGGGAATCAATAACAATCAGCTTACTCCCTCACCAGCAGCTACTTTTAAACCATTACCTAATTTACAAATCAGAAATAACCCGCCTACATCCTCACCAACAGGTACTCTCAAACCATTAACTACACCAGCAGCTACTCCCAAACCATTATCTGAATTGCAAATTAAAAATAATCAGTTTACGCCTTCATCGGCAGCTACTACTTCTGAACCTTTATTGTTGCCGAAAATCAATCAGGGTCAGTTTACATCTGCTCCTGAATCGGATAAAAAATTAGTAGAACGGTTGCGCGAAGTCAAGGAAAACAGACAAAAGTCTAATCCAGAAAAATAATTGCCCGTTGATCATTTCGGATTCAGGTAGGGATAATTTATCTAGACGCATTTGCAGCGTCTTGTTTAAAATACAATCCGTTTGAGTTAAGGGTTATTGATGTAGAGACGCGATAAATCGCGTCTCTATATCAGGATTTTGGATTTAAAATATTGTTTTTGGTAGTTGACAAATTAGCGATCGCTAGTTCGTCATACATAACACTTAACTTAGAAGTTCGTTAAAAGGTTCCAAGAAGGAAATGCACTGAGGGATTTCCAACAAATAAATTCTCCAATGTTTTGGGGGTGAGCGTCTAGCTATGTAACTAAAGATAGGCAAACGCTCACCCCAAAAAAACTATACGGTATAGCTACTTTACCAACCTTGTTCTGCATTTTGAAAAACGTAAGCAGCTACCTCCACGATCTCCTCAGAACTTAACTTGCTTTTAAAGGCAGGCATAGCATTTTTACCATTTTGCACTTGGTGGATAATCGCCTCGATTGAGTCTTGATTGTAATTTTCTAGGTACTTTGACAATGCTTCCTTTTTTAAAGTTTTCTGGTTGATAAGGATGTTACCGCCACCTATATGGCAAGAAGCGCAGTTAGCCTCGAAAATTTTAGCACCGTTGGATGTTTCGGCAGCTAGTGCTGGACTAATGAATGTGAATTTGAATAGGGCGATCGCCGACAGTAGAATTAATAAAAGTATTCTCAACAGTATTTCCTCGCAACAAGCCTCCAGCAAGAGTATAAACGCGATTAATCCCTGATTAAGTCAAATTTGATCAAAATTGGCGGTAACAAGTTCACTCCTCGATCGCTACAGATTGTTTAGCGTCTTAGGGAAGGATAGAACTCGTTACCGCCATTTCTGCATTTTATGCGTCACTCTAGGAGTGTAGCGTGTGGCGATGAGCTAATTTCATTGAGTAATCATCTCGTGTCAAACGCTGGTGTTTCTAGCCTTGGACAGTAATTGTACCAACCATGCCAGCACCACGATGAGGTTCACAGTAGAAGGTGTAGTCACCAGCAGGAGCGTCTGCTGCAAAGGTGGTTGTTTCCTTTTGGCCAGGACTCATGAGCAACTTCTTATGAGACAGAGATTTAGCTAAATCAGCGCTCTTAGAGGGGTTTTTGACTGCATCAAACACAACATTATGGGGAGGAACTTTATTGTTCACCCATTCAATAGTGTCACCTGGTTTGATGGTCAACTTTTTCGGTTCAAATGCTAGCAGTCCTTTATCGCTACCCAATTTCACCTGGTAGGTTTCAGCCGAAGCACTGGGAGTAAAAACAGCAAAGCTGCTAACAACTAAAAGGATTGTCAACACAGCTAAACTAAGGCGTCGCCAGCTTGCCGAAATTAATTTCATAGCTCTCTCCTAACAAACAATTTTTTTCCCTTTCTCATTTTAAATAAAATCAACACCAAATATGACAATCTGTCATAGATCAATTTTTTTTTAAGAATGGAGAGCAATTTATTGCAAAAAGCTGTCCAATAATTAGTCAATGGGGAATGGGGAATGGGGAATTAGGAGTAGGGACTGAATTCTTCCCAATTCTCTATTCCCAATGCCCAATACCCTATTCCCAATGACTCAACTCCAGGATTTAGTAATAGATTTTTCCGCCTCCCCACTTAGTACCAACGATTTTGGGTTGTAAGAGAATATGACCGGCGATCGCTTCCAAGTCATCATCCGTCAGATTTCGCACTGCTGTGAAAATATCTGCGCTTTTGAGACTGGGGTGTATTTCGGAAATCTCTTCTTCACCGTCGTAAGTAGTGGGATTTTTCAGGTAATCTACTAAACCTTCAATGTTGTTACGGTTAGGTGTTGCCAGTGCCAAGTCCTCTGGAGTGAGTCCCACGTTTTGGTTTGTCTTGGTAACTCCACCAGCATGACATTGGGCGCAAGCGTAATTAAATAAGCGTTTGCCTTCTTTGACTTGTTTAAGGCTGAGTACAACGGTATCACCTTGAGCATTTAATGGCACTGTTCGGGTAGCTTTGTCCAGTTCCACTGCTGTCGCGCTACCGACAATCAACTGAAACGAGAGTAAAACAGTAGCCACAACAACGCCAATTAGTCTTATAAACATGTTTCCCCTTAAAGATTTTGACGCTCAACACAGCTAAAAACGCGATTCTCAATCTCCAAGCTGCTAATTGCTAATGACTTATTAGTTTTTTATCATTAGCTATCAGTTATTAGCGAAAGTTCTGAGATAACCCTTCAGGGGACTTCGCGATCGCTCACCAAGTCGTTAGTACCTTTGGGGCGTATTTCAGAGGATATTTGGGAAATAATTGCCCTTGCATCTTCTAACGCCAAACGGGTCTTTTGGTGTTTGTAGGCGATTCCCAGTTGGTTGCACAGAGAAAACACTTGTTCTACAGGAATGCTGTAGTCGGCTGCTATCTCTGCGATCGATAGGTCTGCAAAACCCATAATGCTTGTTTACTGATAGATAGAGATTGAGTCGCTGTAATACCAATATCACGTTAGGAGTGCAATTTGTTGCCCAAAATACTGTTTGGGGAATAGGGTATGGGGAATCGGGCATGGGGCATGGGGAATCGGGCATGGGGAATCGGGCATGGGAAACAGAGAGAGCAAAGGAGAATAATTAACGCCCAATGCCCAATGCCCAATGCCCAATGCCCAATGCCCAATGCCCAATGCCCAATGCCTATTAACCTTTTCCCCCGGTAAAGGTGACGCTTTGAATAAAGTAACGATTAAAAAAGGTATAAATGCCTAAAGCTGGCAGGGTAAAGACCATAGAAGCCGCCATAATGTAGTTCCAATAGCTGATGTATTGACCTTTGAAGGTGTTCAGTCCCAAAGGAAGGGTAAACATTTCTGGATCAAATAGGATAACTATAGGCAGTAAAAAATTATTCCAACTCCCCATGAACACAAAAACTGCCTGCGCTGCTAGTGCTGGTTTTGCCAAAGGTAAGACAATGTGTCGAAAAATTCCAAAGGTATTTAAGCCATCGAGTTGAGCTGCTTCTTCTAGTTCTTTAGGAAAATTAACAAAAAATTGCCGCATCATAAAGATGAAAGTGGCATTAACCATGCTAGGAACAATCATGCCTTGATAAGAATTCAGCCAGCCGATCGCTTTTAAAATCAAAAATGTCGGAATCAGGGTGATTTGCGTCGGTACTGCTAGTACTGCCAAAATGAGGAAGAACCAAAAGCGCTTGCCTACAAAGCGCAATCTTGCCAAAGCATAACCAGCCATTGAATTTAACAACAAGTTTAAAAGCGTGACGCTGAGTGCGATCGCTACACTATTGAACAACCAGCGCCAAAATAGCGGTTCTTGGAGAAAGATTTGCCTGTAGTTGTCAAGAGTAAAATTCTTGGGGAGAAAGTTGGGTTCACCACTGACAATCTCTGTTAGTGGCTTAAATGATGCTGAAAGTGCCCAGAGAAAGGGAATTAGAGTAATGATGGCATAAAGTGTCAGTAAGACGTACAACAGGGCTTTGAGCCAGGATAAGCCAGAGGTGTTAGTCAAATCCGTTCGCCTCCGAAAAGTCGCTGCTGAATCAAAGTGATGGCAACGATCGCAGCTGCTAATAAAAATGCGATCGCAGCTGCATATCCCATTTGTAAATTCCGAAACACAGCTTGGTAAATTAGCAGCACCACCGTTAAGGTAGCGTTGTTTGGGCCGCCAGTACCGCCAGAAAAGATGTAAGACTGGTCAAAAAGCTGAAAAGTCCCAATCACCCCCATTGTTACCACAAAGAAGGTTACAGGCTTAAGCAAGGGAAGAGTAATGTGGATAAATTGCTGCCATCCATTTGCGCCATCAAGTTCTGCGGCCTCGTAAAGTGTTTGGGGTATATCTTGCAACGCCGCCAGATAAATCACCATGAAAAACGGTGCAGTTGACCAAATGTTCATGATCGTAATGCCTTTGAGCGCAACTGCTGGATCGCCCAACCAGTTATAAGTAGGTAGCCCCACAAAAGCGAGAAAATCGTTTAGTAGCCCATCAGTGTTATAAATCCACATAAAGATGAGTGTCAGCACTGCTGAAGAAGTGACTGTCGGCAAAAAATAAAGGATGCGCCACCAGTTTTTACCGCGAATCCCAGAATTCAGAGTTACCGCCAAAATTAAAGCCAGGATAGTTTGAGTTGGCACAACAATCGCTACATATTCGGCTGTGTTTTTCAAAGCAATCCAAACTCTTTCATCTTCAGCTAATCGCGCGAAGTTGCGAAAACCGATGAATTCGTACTCAATACCGCCGAGAAGTTGGACTTTTTGCAGGGAAAGAAAAACGGCGTAGAGAATGGGTAAGACTACAAAAGTTCCCAAAACTAGAATGGTGGGCATCATGAACATATACCCAGCCAAGTCTTCAGTGATGTTCCACCTGGATTTTCTGCGCCGCCTGTTAATTTCAAACACTACTGAATCTCCACTTAATCCCGCACTAACCCGACTGTAGCGATGGGTTGTGCATGATTATTTATCGTACTTCTGTCACAAAAGCATTCAATCCTCATTTTGTAAAGAAAAAATTATTCTGCTTTGGGAAAAGGTTAGAAAATTGTTGAAAAAATTGCTTAACTTAGCTCTTGTTCTCTTTTTGGGCTATGCACCGGAGTGGAATTTTTATCTTTAGAGGAGGTTTCTGTATATCATCTGATAAAAAATGCCAATTTGATCAAAGGATTATTCATTGTAACTGCTTCTTAGGTATTGTAAACTCCCTGTGAAAATAGGTACTTTGTAAAAGTGGAGATTTTAAATGATGCTTCATTCACTCAGAATGTGGATTGTTCCACTAGTTTTGACCTCAGTTAGTCTTTGCTCAAATGTAAGCAGAGCAACAGCAAAGACCATTTATCCATTTATTGGCAATTATCGGACAACAGTTAATATTACGCCTATTTCAGGCAACGTTTCGCAGGTATTTGAGGTTGGTTTGAGTGATGATGCCCCCTATGATTTAGAATTATACAAAGGTTTGACATACTCCGTGATTGATGACAAAGGAAATCTCACTTTTAACAATAATCCAGAAGTATTTGGTGTTCAAGGTTTCCCATTAGGCTACATCGTGTTTGGCAACGGTGATAACAAGTTATTTGGAACTAGTGATGCCAGTGCTTCAGTTAATTTTGATAATCTGACAGCGAAAGGTTCTGGCATTGTGAATATCACTGGCGGTAAGGGCATATTCAAAAATGGTATAAGCACACTATTGTTCTCCGAAGAGGACATAGTTAATTTGGGATCAATTATTACCTTGAATGGTCTGGCTTTAGTAAGTGGTTCTATCGAAGTTCCCCAAGAAGTTCCAGAACCAACAACCATCATGGGGACAGTAGTAGCGTTTGGTGGATTAGCTGTTAGTTCGTTTGCAAAGCGAAAGAGAACTGCTAGAAAACAACATTAGTGGCCAACATTAAAGTATTCATAAACACTTTAATTCTTATTATGGATGCTTTAATGTTTACAATATCGGAACTTCGTACTCAGAACTCGGAACTTCGAGAATTCGAGAATAAGTGAAGAGTTAGGTTTAAGAAATATGAGACTCAATTTACAATCTCAACTTTATAAGGCTGTTTCGACACGATTTAAAAAGTCGTCTAAGACTTGTAAAAATCTTTCTGTCTCTTCTAGATGAGGCATGTGTGAACTGTTTTCAAATAGTACCCACTCGGAGTCAGAAATACCCTGATGAACTGTTTTTCGAGGGCAGAAGTATTAGACATGGCACAAAAATTATTTGACATTATAATAGTCGACTATACGTAGACAAATAATTACATCTGATAAAGAGATAGGAAATTTCTACTCAGAAGTGATTTGGTAGAGGTAAGAAAGATTACTTACTCCATCGTCTTAATCTGCTGATTAGCTTCATTCTCTGCCTTCAGCATTGCTTGTTTTAATGGTTGTTGTCCCAACAAGGCGCTGACAAACTGGTTATCAAAGTTATTGACGATCGCACTTGGATATTGACCCACCTGCCACGGTGTAGCATAACTAACTCCCGCGACTAATGGCGATCGCAACGGATCTTGGTCATAACCCAAATTCTTTGCCACTGATTTACGTGTTGGCAAAGCAAACCCTGTTCCTGTCCACTTTTGCATTCCTTCTTTACCCGTGAGATAAGAAATCAATTTCCAAGCTTCGGCTTTGTGTTGTGCTTGCTTATTCATCACGTAGGCAACTGTAAACACCATCGTGCCTTTTTTATCATTAATTGTAGGTACTGGTGCAGTAGCAAACTCTACTTGGGGAAAGGTTTCAGTTAGATAGGGAATTGCCCAGTTACCTTCAATCGCCATTGCTACTTTACTCTGACCAAACATTTCACTACCTGAGTTTGTCCCTACATCAGATTTTTGGGCAGAGGAGCGGTCTTTTTGATATTGGTTTACTACTAACTCTAAACCCTGTAAACCTGACTCACTGGCAAAAGTAGCATAACCATTTTTATCTACGAGTTGTCCACCAAAGGCTTTAATTTTATAAGCCTGACGCGCCAATTCAGGAATTTCGCCAAACCCGTATTTGTTAATTTTGCCTGTCAGTTGCTTCGAGTAGTTACGTAATTCATCCCAACTCGCTGGCGGATTACTCAAGCCGGCGGCAGCGAAGGCTTTTTTGTTATAAAACAGGGCAAGGGTGGAATAGTCTTTGGGAAGACCGTAAATATGATTCTGGTATTTGAAACTGTCGAGTAGGGTATCCTCAAAATCCGCGAGGTCAAATTTGGGGGTAATGTAACCTTCTAACGGTTCTAAGACATTCTGACTCATTAAGAAAGGAGCTTCCAGGGCATCCAGATAAAAGACATCGGGCGCAGCTTCCCCAACTAAACGAGTTTTGATTACATCCATGTATTGGTCGGAAATTACCTCATATTTGACCTTAATAGTTCGATGTTGTGCTTCAAAGTCTTGCAGTACTTGTCTTAATAGTTTTTGCTCAACGGGAGAGCCTCCCCAACCACTAAGTTTGATGGTGACTGCGGTAGATACTAACGGTTTGCTTGGCAATTGTAGGCTGTGACAAGCAATAATAGCGATCGCGATCGCTATCACCAATGCCAAAAAATTAAATAATCCTTTATTGTTCACAAACAAATAATATTCTCTTTCCTCGCTTATACCTTGTGTTATTAAGGAATGATATTTTACTTATTTGAAATTTTGGCTGAAAATTGCAAGCTAAAATAACGAAAAATTATCAGCAATGCTAATTCAAGCATACTGAGTTCCTTTCCAACCTGATTTGTCCGAGGATACTTCACCCATAATTTATGTTGATGGATTCTGTTCAGATTGAAACAACTGCGCCACTGACTCTGGAATTTACCCAGATTGCCTTACCACCAACAGCAATCTCTTCAAACTCTAGAATTTCTAAGGATACTATTCGCACCAGTTTAAAAGCCTCCACTGGGGATGCTGTCTTAGCATCGGTTTACTCTCTTGGAACTGGCGGGATTTTACTCAGCAATTTATTAGTGGAGTTGGGTGCTAGTCCAGTGGTATTTGGGATGCTGTCTTCTATTCCCATGTTGGTCAATCTCATTCAGCCGTTGGGTGCTTACTTGTCGGAACGCAGCACCAGCCGCTTTCAATATTTGCTTCGGACACACGGAATTGGTCGGCTGATATGGCTGATTTTAGTAATTGGTATTGTCAGCGCCAGCTTGGGAGTGATTGATGCTCACCAGTTAGTCATATTGACACTCTTGATTGTTCTATTCAGCAATCTTTTGGGAGGACTAGGAAGCGCATCGTGGCTCAGTTGGGTAGCAATGATAGTTCCCCGGCAATTACGAGGCAGGTTTTTTGGGACACGCAATAGTGCTGCTAACCTTAGCACTTTAGTTTGCGTACCAATTGCCGGTCTAGTTGTATCACATTGGTATGGGGGATCTCTACAAGGTTATGGGATAGTTCTACTGGTAAGCGTTGTGTTTGGGATTATAGGATTAGGATGTCAGTATTTCCAGGTGGATATGAATCCGCGATCGCAAAACACTTATTATGGCCAGTTAACCCCAAGTGAGATTCAATCAGAGGTTGCAAAAGATGAATCTTCTAAAGTCCTTCAATCAATTCATCCACCACAAGACCAGTCAATTAACAGCATCTGGAAAAACTCTAACTTTTTGATTTTTCTGCTGTATTTCAGCTTTTGGACGCTTGCTGTTAACCTCAGCAGTCCTTTTTTTAACCTTTATATGCTCGATACGCTGGATTTGAATGTGAGCTACGTAACTATCTACAACAGCTTTCAGGCGGGGGCGACTTTGCTGATGTTTATCCTGTGGGGAAAATTAGCAGACAAGATAGGCAATCGTCCCATCCTCATCTCTATTGGGATTTTGGTTGCAGCTACACCATTTCTGTGGCTGGGGATTAGTGTTAATCGCCTTGACATCTGGCTGTGGTTGCCACTGTTACACATCTTGATTGGAGGGACTTGGGCGGCAATTGACTTGTGCAACAACAATATACAATTGGCGATCGCACCAACTAAAAATCAGTCTATCTATTTTGCGATCGCAGCTGCCGTTGCTGGAGTAAGTGGCGCTTTGGGCACAACTATAGGCAGTTTCATCGTCCAATTTTCCCAGTCTGGAGGTTTACTAAGCTTGTTTGTCCTCTCTGGTGTATTCCGACTAGTAGCCCTTGTTCCGCTCATGTTTCTTCAAGAGCAAAGAGGTTAGGGAGTGGGGAGTGGGGAGTGAAGAAGCAGGGGAGCAGGGGAGCAGGGGAGATGAGGGGACAAGGGGACAAGGAGATAAACAAAACTCCTTCCTAACTCTTAACTCTTAACTCTTAACTCCTAACTCCTAACTCAGCACGGGCTAAACCTTAGCTTTCCGCTAACAGCACTCCTAATGCCCAATGCCCAATGCCCAATCCCCAATGCCCCAAACTTTATTCTGCCGCGGTAGAAGTCAAGGACATTGTTTCCCACAACACCATGTGAGGTGTTGTTAATACAGGCTGATGTAGAGCAATCAGCTGGGCTAGGGTGTTCTTTAATTGGGTACGGGGTACGATATCATCAACAAAACCATGCTGGAGCAAATCTTCAGCAGTCTGGAAATTTTCGGGTAGTTTTTCCCGCAGGGTTTGCTCAATCACTCGCCGACCAGCAAAACCAATGGTTGCCTTGGGTTCTGCCAAAATTATATCGCCCAACATTGCAAAACTAGCGGTAACGCCGCCCGTTGTCGGATTGGTCAAAACTGGAATATATAATAGTCGCGCTTCTTTATGGCGCTGTAAGGCTGCAGAGATTTTCGCCATCTGCATCAAAGAGAGCATACCTTCTTGCATTCTCGCGCCACCGGAGGTACAAACGATAACTACAGGATAGCGTCGTTGAGTGGCTTGCTCAATCATCCGGGTGAGTCTTTCTCCCACGACGGAACCCATACTACCACCCATGAAGCGGAAGTCCATAACCCCAAGGGCAATGGGCAAACTATTGATTTGACCTAAACCAGTTCTAACTGCATCTATTAAGCCAATTTTATCTTGTGTTTCCCGCAAGCGATCGCTGTAAGGTTTGCGATCGCGAAATTCTAGCGGGTCAGTTGGACGCAAATGCTCATCCAGCGGTTTCCACGTATTGTTATCTATCAATTGACGGATGCGCTCATCACTATCTACCCGATTGTGATGACCACATTCGACACAAACCATCTGATTGGCTTTCAGGTCTTTTGTATATGCCAACACGCCACATTTAGAACATTTATGCCACAAACCATCAGCAATTTCACGCTCTTGGCGTTCGAGGCTGGTAGATCCTGACTTCCTTCGATTTGCAAACCAATCAAATAGAGACTTTAAACCACGTGATTCTTCGTTGTTAGCCATTTTTTATTTTATTTTAAGTGGGTATGAGGTCGAAAACATGTCAAACCGTATTGGGTTGTGCTTAGTCATAAGTCATTTGTCTTTACTAATGACTTATGAATACATCGTTAAACTACGTTTTTAAGCAATTCAGACCTTAATTTTTGTCTTTGGTTGCCAGCTTAACGAAAATACTTATACCAATACAAGTCTCTTGCTCTTTTTTTCAGCAGACTTAATTATATGGACGTAGTGACAAAACCATGAGAATACCAACCTCCAAATAAGATGCTCTCCCCCTCCCACCCTAATCAATTATTTGTATTGCTGGGTTTTGAACAATCAGCATCTGTTGCACTAGTTGTACTTGCCAACGGTTAATCGTCGTTAAGAGGGTAATACAAGTCACAAGCTGAATATTATCAAAATGTGAAGGGCAGATGGGGTAATGTTGGTTACAGTCACGAATTATAAATATTTTTTATGAAAGGGGATTGGGCATGGGGCATGGGGCATGGGGCATTGGGCACGGGGCATGGGGCATTGGGCATGGTTATTCCCTTTATCCCCTTGTCTTCCTCATCTTCCCTGCTCCTCTGCTCCCTACTTCAATTCAAGACGCTGGAAAAAATAACCGCAGGTAGCTAGACAAAATGGCTTCGCCGCTAAACAGCGTAATCACAGATCCTAAAGCCAGAAAAGGCCCGAAAGGTATCTTTTGTCCTAATTTTTGTCGCGATCGCTGCATAATCAAAATACCGATACCAATTAATGCTCCCAACGCACAGGCAATAAAACTAGCTAAGAGCAAATATTTCCAGCCTAACCAGGCTCCCATCATGGATGCTAACTTGGCGTCACCTGCACCCATTGCAGTTTTACCAAAGGTAATTGAACTCAATAGGGCGATCGCCTCAAACAGCCATAAGCCTAATACTGCGCCAACTATAGCGATCATAAGGTGATTTACCAATGCCACAAAACTACCCTCTGGTAGAAAACCAACTACCATTTGAAACAAAATTCCCACCACTAAACCCGACTTAGTAAGTGGATTGGGTAGGGTCATTGTATCTAAGTCGATGAGTGATAGCGCCAATAACCAACTGCAAAAAGCCCAATAGCCTATTGTTAAAGTTGAAACTTGAAATACCCAAAAAATTAGTAAAAAAATTATGCCCGTTACCCCTTCTACCACAGGATAACGGACAGAAATTTTGCTTTTGCAATATCGACACCGCCCTCTTAAGGAAATCCAGCCAAATACTGGTACGTTGTCGTAAGCTTTTAGCTGGTTTAAGCATTTAGGACAACGAGAAGGCGGCCAAAGAATTGACAACCCAGCAGGTAGGCGATAAACAATAACATTGAGAAAACTACCAATAGATGCACCCAAAGCAAAGACCATTACACTCGCCGGGATGGCGAACAAAATGTCCATACAGTCATTTGTCCTTTGTCATTTGTCCTTTGTCATTTGTCCTTTGTCATTTGTCCTTTGTCAATAACTAATAACCAATGACCAATGACCAATGACCAATGACTAATACATGTGGGATTCAATTTGACTTAAGGGTACAAAACACTCTTGAGGTAAAAGAACTGGTTGGTTAGTAAAAATAACCTTACCTCGATGAGTCACACGATTAATTGCTACACCGGAAGGTTGCCCTGCTATTTCGGGATGGACTTCACAGTGAGTATAGTATATCTGCCCAGCAGCTCTGATTACAGAGGGATCAATCAAAGGCGATTGGTTCTTGGGGGCGGTAAAATTTACTTGACCTTGTCGTAATGCGTACACTATCGACTGTTATTTGATTGCTAGATTTCCCTTTAGTCTACCCGAAACTTATAGCAAAGGTTGCCAAATTGCCCAAGTTGCTATATAAAATTATTTTTGTTCCATAGCTTTGATGAGTGAGTCTCCCATAGTGCGGCAACCAAGGAGATTTTTTCCTGGAGAAATTATATCCCCGGTGCGATCGCCTTGTTCTAAAACTTGCAATACGGCTTGTTCAATGCGATCTGCTGCTTTTGGTTGGTCTAAACCGTAGCGTAACATCATCGCCACACTCAAAACCTGTGCTAAAGGATTTGCCTTATCCTGTCCAGCAATATCTGGGGCGGAACCATGAACTGGTTCAAATACACCAGGGCCAGAAGCACCCAAACTAGCTGAGGGTAACATCCCAATACTACCTGTGAGCATGGCAGCAGCATCAGAGAGAATATCACCAAACAAATTGCCTGTAACAATAGTGTCGAACTGTTTGGGAGCGCGTACTAACTGCATAGCAGCATTATCTACATATAAATGAGAGAGTTCGATATCTGGATATTCCTGAGAAAGTTGGGTGATGTGATCGCGCCACAACTGAGATACTTCTAATACGTTCGCCTTATCTACTGAACAAAGTTTTCCACCGCGTTTTTTAGCTGTTTCAAAGGCCACTCGCCCAATGCGTTCAATTTCTGATTCGGTGTAAACCATTGTATTTACACCGCGTTTCTCACCGGTTTCTGTAGCAAAAATCCCTTTAGGTTTACCAAAGTAAATCCCACCAGTGAGTTCGCGCACCACCATAATATCCACGCCTTCGACAATTTCGCGTTTCAAAGTTGAGGCGTCGATTAGCTGGGGCAAAATTTTCGCTGGGCGCAAATTGGCAAATAATCCTAAACCTGCACGCAGTCCTAACAAACCTGCTTCTGGGCGTAAATCGGATGGCAGAGAATCCCACTTATAACCACCAATCGCTGCGAGTAATACAGCATCACTATTACGGCAAGTCTCTAGAGTGGCAGATGGTAGGGGTTCGCCTGTGGCATCAATTGCTGCACCACCGATGAGAGCTTCTTGGAATTCAAACTTCAGATCGAATTGCTTCCCTACGACTTTCAGCACATCTACCGCCACTGCCATAATTTCAGGGCCAATGCCATCGCCGGGGAGTAGAGTAATGCGGTAGTTCTGGGTCATAGCTGATTATTACTAAGTAAATGCTTGCAGATCAAATATCATACCTAGTAAAATGTACTGATGGAGTTTTTAATTTATTTGGGTGTAGCTCTAACGTAATCATCTGGCATTGGATGAAACTACCGAAAAAGTCCTATATCCCTAGTTGAGCGGATCGAAACGCTGCAAGATGAGAGCTATAAATACCACTGGCAAACCTACACCCATACAAATGAGAGCTTGGATAAATGTCAAAGGTGTGGTGTCAAACACTTGATTCATCATGCTCCACTGACTAAACAGACATTGTAAAATCACCACAGCCACAATTCCGATCGCAGGTGCATAGGCTACAGGTGTGCGTTTACCTTGGATTCTCACGACTAGAGATGGTAAAAACTGGGTAATGCTTAACAGGTAAAAGACTTCTGCTGCCACCAATCCATTAATCGCCATTGTACGAGCTAAGGCTTCATTGCCTGTAGTTTGCAGTATCCATTGAAACACCCCAAAAATTACCACCCAATTGAAAACAGAAATCGCTAATATGCGTTTAAGTAAACTGCCTGATAAAAGCTTTTCTCTAGGGTTGCGTGGTGGTTGCTCCATCACCTGTCCAGATTTTGGCTCAAAAGCGAGGGGAACAATCAACCCTACTGAACTAACCATGTTCAACCAAAGAATTTGGATTGGTAAGATGGGAAGCACAGTTGCCAGGAGAATGGCAATCAAAATTGTCATGGATTCGCCAACGTTAATCGGCAGCAAGAAGGCGATCGCTTTTCGTAAGTTGCGGTAAACACCACGTCCTTCCTCCACAGCAGCTTCTATTGAAGCGAAGTTATCGTCAGTTAAAAGCATATCCGCCGATTCTTTGGCAACCTCTGCCCCGGCTATGCCCATCGCTACACCAATATCTGCCTGTTTGAGAGCGGGAGCATCATTGACACCATCTCCAGTCATGGCAACAATTTCACCCTGAGACTGCAACGCTTTTACTAGATGCAATTTTTGTTCTGGAGCAACTCGCGCAAAAACCATACCTTCCTCAGCCGCTTGGGTGAATTCATTTTCATCCATCTGAGCTAATTGCCGTCCGGTAAAAACTTGTGCTTCAGTCGAGCAAATTCCCATTTGACGGGCGATCGCCGCTGCTGTTAGTGCATGATCCCCAGTGATCATTTTTACCTGAATTCCAGCAGATTGACAGGCTTTGACTGCGGTGATCGCTTCCTCACGCGGCGGATCGATTATGCCTTGAAGTCCCAGAAACACCAGTCCTCGATCGAGATCGTTACGATCCAAGGATCGCTTACTGGCAACTTCTTTGCTGGCAAAAGCTAGCACTCGTAACCCTTGGTTTGCCATACCAGCAACTTCCTGTTCCACTGCGGCAGGATTGAGACGAGCGAGTTTTCCTTGAGCATCGAACATGCGATCGCATCGTTGGAGAATTGCCTCTACAGAACCTTTGAGATAAATGACATTGAGCGATCGCTTTGCATCCAATTCATGCAAAGTCGCCATGTATTGGAATTGAGACTCAAAGGGAATGGTGTCTATTCTAGGTAATTGCTCTAGATTTGCTTGCGTCAATCCCACTTTGTTGGCAGCTGTAATCAATGCTCCCTCAGTTGGGGTTCCTACTAAGTCCCACTGTCCATCTCCCCATTCGATATGAGAATCATTGCAGAGCAATCCTGCTTCCAAGGATTCCCAAAGAGCAATATGTCCATCTGCATTGAAATCAACAGGCTGTCCATTCATTAGGATTTCACCGTCTGGGGCATAACCAATACCGCTAACGGTGTAGTGTTGTCCACCTGCATAAATCTTTTGAACCGTCATCTGATTCTCAGTTAAAGTCCCAGTTTTGTCAGAACAAATAACAGTGGTACTTCCCAAGGTTTCCACAGCAGGTAGCTTGCGAATAATCGCCTTACGTCGTGCCATCCGAGAAACTCCGATCGCCAACGTGACTGTAACAATCGCAGGTAATCCTTCGGGAATCGCGCTGACTACCAGAGCTACACTCGCTTTAAAAACATCAATCCAAGATTCGCCCTGTCCTAATCCGACTGCAAATGTCAGGGCAGCTAAACCTAAAATGACATACAACAAGCTTTTGCTAAATTTGTCAATATTTCGTGTTAGCGGTGTTTTCAGATTTGTGCTGCTTTCAATTAACTGCGAGATGCGACCTGTTTCAGTGGCATCTGCGATCGCTACTACAATCCCTTCTGCCTGTCCAAAAGTAACGAAACTTCCGGCATAGACCATATTGCTGCGTTCGGCTAACGGTGTCTCGACATCCAACGATGCCGTTACTTTCTCCACCGGAACGGATTCGCCTGTTAAGGCAGACTCGTCAACTTGCAAGCCACGCACAGTTAATAGCCGCAGATCCGCAGGCACTTTATCCCCAGATGCCAGCAATACCAAATCACCCAGAACAAGTTCAGTCGAAGCCAAACGAGTTTTTTGACTATTGCGAATCACAGTTGCTTCAGTGGTGACAGCTTTGGATAAAGCAGCGATCGCACCTTCTGCTTTCGATTCTTGAATGTAGCCAATGATAACGTTAATCAGGGTGACACCAAAAATTACTCCCGCATCTATCCAATCTTTGAGCAGCAGTGTCACCAGTCCCGCCGTCAGCAAAATATATAGTAGTGGTTGATTAAATTGCTCTAAAAATCGTAGCCAAGGACTTTTTCCACTTTTAGCAGTCAGTTGATTTGCACCCATCTGCTGGTGTCGGGTGGTAGCTTCTTCATGGCTCAAACCCGCTTCAGGATGGCTGGCTAAGGTTTGCACAACCTTTTGTTCGCCCAGAGTATGCCATTCATAGTTGAGTAAATCTTCTGTTGTCTGAGCAAAAGTATTTGTAGCGATCGTATCTGCTGTCATTTGTGTCTCCAAAAACTAATTCGTAATTCGTAATTAAGATTCATCAGATTTATATGGATTTCTCTGTTTGAATCTGTACTTTTCTTTTTTCAAATTGGTGTGATTACGAGAATCTTTTGCTAAGTTCATAAATATGCCATTGCTGCACACCCCAATAACTGAGAATCGATTCTGCTTGCCAGATTTCATCTGTTGTTCCTTCTACCTTCACCAAAAATTTTTCTTGGCAGGTGGCTGACTCACAGAGTCTAGGTTGCCTTTCGGGAGCAAACCAACCTTGAAATGCACCATATACACTGCCAAAAATTGCACTTGCTCCACCCGCCAGCAGTGTACCCAGCACAGATTCAACCGCTAATACTGGGCCAAGACCGGGAATAACTAATACGCCAAGTCCAACTGTTAGTGCCAGAAAGCCTCCGGTTGTTCCTCCTGTAATTGCGCCTGCTTTAGCACCTTCGATCGGAGTTATGGGATGTTTACCCGTATTAGCATCCTCGTGCAACTTTTCGTCTTCAGAGTCTAAAGTGAATACAGAAATTTTCTGCATAGGAAAGTCAATCGCTTTGAGTTCATCAAGCGCCTGTGTTGCAGCCTGACGGGTAGAAATGATTCCGATTGCATTTTTAACTGGACTAAAATTCATCACAACATCTCCTATCAAAATCAATAAGTTTAAAACGAAGTTTTATAGTGGTTATCGCTTGGGTGAAGTACAGTTTTGACCTCTCTCCAAACCTCTCTCCTACAAGGAGAGAGGCTTTGAATCTTACTCCCCAACGCTAGTAGGGAAGGGGTTAGGGGTTAGGTCTGTATTGAACTCAACTGCAAGCCGCTATATTAATCTCCAAATAGTAAAAACTATAGTTTTATAGTTTGAGCATGAACCGTATTAGGTAAGAGATTCGTTTTAAATCTCAGTTAGCTTAGTTTCGTTTCTCTGCTTCTTTTCCAGGATTGCTGATGAATGTGAACGAAAAGTGAATAAATCATTTATCTACCTAATTTCACTTTTAAATCACATTTGTCCCTCAAGCTAAAAGACAACAAATGTGAATGAAGTAATTGATTATTGGAGTTGGATATGAGCTTTAAAAAGATTTTAGTGGCGGTCGATGATTCACCTGCGACTGCAACAGTGTTTATAAAAGCGCTGGAGTTAGCCCAAAGAGATGCTGCTCAGTTAATGATTGGTCACAGCATTGAGCTAGCAGCTTCTAGTCAACTCACTGTGAATTTAGTAGACCTGGAAATAGAAACACAACAGGCACAAAGTTTACTCCAGTTGTACTATCAGAAAGCGAAAATACTAGGCATTATGGCAGAATCCAGTTATCAAACAGGAGATCCTGGGACTAACATCTGTGATTTAGCCCGGAGTTGGGGAGCAGATTTGATTGTGCTTGGTCGTAGAGGACTTAATGGATTTGCCGAACTTTTAGCAGGAAGTGTGAGCAATCACGTAGTTCATCACGCTCCATGTTCCGTTTTGGTTGTTCAAGGTCAGTAGTTTCTTGACAACTGTCTACCAACCGCCAGAATTTTGCTGTTAAAACGCGAGTTTTCTATGAATAGTATTCATTATGCTTTGCAATAAACAATCTAGTTTACTCGTAGTCCATCAAAGAGACTTTGCGGAGTTTATTTTATGGTAAGCAAATCAAGTTATTTTCTTCCTTTGCTCCCCCTGCTTTATCTGCCTGTCTTCACCAATAATTTTTGGATTGGTCGAGTACTAGGACGACAATACATTGGGTTATTTTTAGCAGGAATAACCCTTTTAATTCTGGTTTTTCTATCAACTCTTACCCATGAAAATCTACACTGAAATTGAAATTCAGGCATCTGATAAGCAAGTCTGGAACTTACTTACTGATTTTGCCAGTTTTCCACATTGGAATCTGTTTATTCGTCAAATTAGTGGTTCGCTCAGTAAAGGAGCACAGCTAACCGTTCACTTTCAGCCTCCGGGTAGAGATATTGTGACCTTTCGACCTACGGTGATTACGGTAGAACCTAATCGCAAACTGTTCTGGTTATGGCACTTTTTGATACCAGGGTTATTTGACGTTGAACATAGCTTTATCATTGAACCGTTAGCAAGCGATGTCTACGACGGACTACGCCTACGCGTCCGCTTCATTCAGCAAGAATCTTTCCAGGGTTTACTAGTACCTCTGCTAGCTCGTCGATTAAATATTGACGTTCGCCAAGGGTTTGAAGCCATGAATCAAACATTAAAAACCAAGGCAGAACGCATTAATCAAACTACGACTAATTCATTAAATACACAAGTTTAGCCTGAATCCCAGATATGAATGATGAAAAATCTGACAAGGCATAGATTAGAATTAATGCCTAAATAATGTTAATCAGGGATTTGCTTATAAAATTGGGCGCAAATAAGAAATAAAAATAAGCAAAGAAATTTCTAATTCGCTCAAAGCTTTATTTATAAGGTTTTGCATCAGCCAGTACTGTATACCTTTCTTGCCCAGTATTGACAACTTTACCTCTATACATGGATATCATCTTTGGAATTAATTATTTAATTTTGCTCCAAAGTCTCTTGAAACGTTCTTCTTGGCTAGATCCAGCATCAATATTACTTGCCGGAATAAGGCCTGCTTGATGGCAAGTTTGAACATATCCAGTAACCGCATTACGCAGCCAACGAATAATCAGATGAGTTCCAAAGCCAATAGTAACTCTACCGCTACCGTCAAGTGACCAATAATACATACTTTTTTCCCCTCTAGCAAAACCATGCGTCCGATTTGAATTAGTAGCAGCATGAACTAAAGGACAGCGATAAAGAGAGTATAGAATAGCCCCATACTCATACTCTTCAGCTAAGGCTAAAAGGTTAAGGTTGGCTGCAAGTTCTGGGCATTCTCTAGCAAGTTCATCACGAGGAACATCAAGGTAGGCTCTAGGTGGTTCATGCCCGAAGAATACATCATTAGGATCTTTATTAACACGTTTATTAATAATCAGGTCAGCTACGTGAGCATCCTGTGGACGGTAATGTTTCCAATCTTCAGCAAAACAGACAACAGCAACTTTATTAACATCTGGATCATTCGGAATAAACTGCTTTAAAAACCTAGCCAATCTAATAGATGCTGGAATTGTACCACCAACTTCTTTTTCCAACTTTTTCTTAGCGTCAGGAAAATCGTGCAGCCAAATCTCTGCAAGTGCATCCAGAGAAGATGTGGCTAATGTATTCGCAGCAGTGACAGACCATGCTTCTTCTAGCCATTGAGCATATTTATAGAAAAAATGCTCAAAAGGGTCTGTTGTTAATGGTGTACACTTCATTTTAAGGTAATGCAAAATGTATTATATTGTAATATGTAAGTAGTAAGAAGGGCAAGGAAGATGAGGAAGGCGATCGCCTCACTTACTTTCATTGAACGAGTTTAGCGATCGCCTCTCGCAAACGCTAGGAAGAAATCGCCATCATCCAACTCCTTTCTCTTCTAGCTGTTGACATACAGCTTTCTTTTTTAACCTGAAATCGGATCAATGTTATTCCACAACTTCATAGCGTACTAACTTTCTAACATCCTCGCGGGGTAGACCTAGTTCTTGGGCAATTGTCGCTTCTATTTGGCTGAATTCTATTGTTGGAAGTTCTAATTCCAATCGCTTCAAGATGGGGTCTGCTGTTTCCACTTCTACCTGGGTAATTTTTTTAGTTCGGTTGACGGCGGCGTTAATGAGCAACACATTGACTGATACCTGTGCTTCAAGCTGAGTATCTGACTGAAGTTTTTTCTCGGTGGAGTAGGGTCGGCTTAACTCTTGAGCAGCTAGGAAATTACAGCCAAGCCAAAACACAACCGCTACCAGTGGTAGAGGCAACCAAAACTCTAATCCCAACCCTTGCAGCCAACGTTTACTAATACACCACACCACTACACCTGCTTCTGATTTTGCTAGCTCCCACTTCATCTATATCCTAATGGGCTAGACAATCCTCTGAAATCTTACTGATGAAAGACGTTGAGATTGCTTCAATAGATTATTCTAAACAAGCACAAGTGTATAAAGGTGATGAAAATCTTACTGGTAGAGGATGATCCAAAGCAATTAATGCCGCTGCAAATGGTTCTCTCTCAGGCTGGACACAGCGTCGATGGTGTCAAGGATGGTGAAACCGCTCAATGGCTTTTGGCTGAAAAAGAATACGATCTGCTGATTTTAGATTGGATGTTACCTCGAATTAGTGGAGTGAGTTTGTGTCAACAGTATCGGGCGGCGGGAAAAACTGCCCCCGTATTAATGATCACGGCAAAAGATACCACACCTGATAAAGTCATAGGATTAGATGCCGGAGCAGATGATTACCTCGTCAAACCGATTGATATCGTGGAGTTCATGGCGCGAGTGCGGGCATTGAGAAGGCGATCGCCCCTTTGGCAAGGAGACACCCTCTGCTTGGCAGACCTCGAACTTCATCTTGATACACTAATTTTGGAGCGCCAAGGAGCGACTGTATCCCTTTCCAGCCAAGAATTTCAGTTGCTAGAGTATTTCATGCGTCATCCTAAGCAAGTTTTGACTCGCCACCAAATTGAGCAAGCCGTATGGGAGTGGGGTAGTGAGCCAGAAAGCAATGCAATCACCGTTTTAGTTCGTAAACTTCGCCAACGTTTGCAAACATTAGCAGCAGCCGATTGGATTGAAACTGTCTATGGTATGGGCTATCGCCTCAACCCTCCAGAACCATCTTGAAACTTGATAATGACTGAGACGCAGAGTAGGGAGTAGTGTAGTTCAATTACTTGAAAAGTCTTGTAATTACGTTAGCGTAGCGGTAGCGAGTCCGCGAGCGTCATTACGAATTACGAATTACGAATTAGCATAAGTTGTGTTTAACCGCAGTCGTCGTAACTTAGCTCGTTGGTTTACCCTTTCAATGGGGTGCATTCTCATTCTCTTTGCTGGAGTGATTTACAATCTTGAGGTAAAAGACAAGCTCAAAGCATTAGATCAACTGCTTTATAAAAGAGCAGAGTTAATGGCAGCCAGTTCGCAGTATCGGCTGTATCAAGGACAAAAAGAAGTCGATCTGAGCAATATACCGCTATTGGGTAGTGGTTCTCACCCCGCTGATATTGAATTGGTCTATGTTCGCTGGTATGACCCCAACGGCAAACTCAAGCGGTTTTTTGGTACTCCACCTCCAGAAAAGTTGGGAATAGCATCTGAGTTTCTCACGATTAAGTCCGTTGACCAGTTTACAGGTGAGACGCTTTGGCTTCGTCAAGTCACCCTACCTGTTCAAGGAGGAAATTCGGTCATCGGTTATCTGCAAGTTGGTATCCCACTGACAGAAACTCAAAACGATCTCAGAGAATTTCAGTTAATGTTGACCCTTGCTGTGCCTATAGCACTGGGGTTAATTGGACTTACAGGTTGGGTACTTGGCGGCATAGCTATGCAACCCGTTCAGCAAGCCTATAATCAACTACAACGCTTTACATCAGATGCTTCTCATGAGTTGCGATCGCCCTTGTCTGCGATTTTAACCAATGCCCAAGTTGGGTTACTAATGGCAGCAGACCGTCCCCAAATCCATCCCTCAATAGAGAACATCATCGATAGCGCCAAGTCGATGAGTACCTTGGTCAATAACCTACTGCTGTTGGCTCGGCATCAGGGAAAATTAACTCCCGAATCTCTCAAAAAGGTTAATCTTAATAGCTTGCTAGAGAATTTAGCTATTTATTACAATACTGTTGCTGCAAAAGCGTCGCTCGAGTTGATCGGCCATTTACCAGAACAACCCATTGAGTTGTGGGCTGACCCCGATTTGCTGCGCCTAGCTGTGGAAAACTTGCTTAACAACGCCTGTAATTATACTCCATCTGGTGGAACTGTCTGGTTACGCTTAGAACCTCACCCAGATCGGGCAGTAATTCAGGTTATTGATACTGGAATTGGAATTCCAGAGGCAGATTTACCTTATATTTTCGATCGCTTTTACCGAGTTGATACAGAACGTACCAGAGAAAGCGGCGGATTTGGGTTAGGATTAGCGATCGCTCAACAAATTGTCCAGGCTCACGGCGGTCACATTCATGTGATGAGCAATGAGGGTAAAGGCTCGACGTTCCAGATAAAGTTACCACTTATGAGCCATTCCTAAATCATTTTTAAAAGATGATTCATAATGAAAATCTAAAGCAAACGATCTGCTAACAGAGAAGGCACTGTTTGCAAATTCAAGTTAAATTAACGTGAATTCGACGAGTGCTATTTTGACCTCTCCCCCAGCCCCTCTCCGACACGGAGAGGGGAGCCAAAACCCTAATTTCTCATTACTCCTCCCTTTTCCCGTGGGAGAGGGAGGTTGGGAGGGAGAGGTTCATCGAATTCAAGTTAAATTAATCCAAACGTGGACTATTACAAAAACATTTTAGAGTTGAGCAAAGCTTCTTCAAAGGTGTAGCCGTCGATTATTTGACAGGTAGTAGATTACTTCAATGCCTATAGCTACTCCTACCATCAACACTAAAACCCAGACGGTTTGTGGATCTGTTTGCAAAGCAAACCAAATCAACATTCCTAGTGCTACTAAACATATTCCAGTACCTAGAAGTGAAATCCACTGCTTGCTTTTCGTATAACGATGCATACGAGCGTTAGCTAAATTAACCGCAGTAAATATTAGGAGAAACCCAGCACTACCCATCGTTGAGATCCGACTTATATCACAAAAATTGGCGATTATTAGAGTAATACCACTAGTAATAAATAAGCCAATTGAAGATTGCTCTATGCCATTCATTTTGCTACCAAAGTTAAACCCCCTAGATTTAGCAATCACAGTGCTAAAACGAGCTGAACCGTAGAGTGTGGCGTTACTAGCCGAGATAGTTGAGAAAAGAGCAGCAATAGTAATCAATACAGATCCAAATTGCCCCATAATTGGTTTGGCAACTTCAGCCAAAGCATAGTCTTTTACTGCCAAAATCTGTTCTATTGGTTCTGCTCCCAATGTAACCAGTGCTATTAAAACGTAAAGCAAAATAACGAACCCGATTACAGAGTAATAAACTCGTGGCAAAGTATGCTTGGGATTGACAAGATCCTCTGCTGCATTGGCGATTAGCTCAAAGCCTTCATAAGATAAGAAAATCACCATTGCTCCGGCGAAAATTGACTGTAGCGACGATATTGAGACTGGTTCTAGACGGGAAATGTCGATATGACTACTTCCCATAGTAATGAACAGGAGCAAAATCCCCAGTTTGAAGCTGACAATCCAGATTTGAGATTTACCAATATGATTGGCAGTTAGTAGATTTAATCCAGTTGTCCCTAAAATTGCCAAGCTAATCAGTAAATGCTTCCAAATAGGTTGAGTAGATGTAAACAGGCTAACTCCATAACTACCAAAAGCCTGCAAGTAAAAGGAAAGCATGACTACATAGCTAAACCACAGTAGAAGATTCAGTGTTCCACTAAACAGCCCTGAACCAAAAGCCTGGTTTAAGAAGGTTACTGTCCCGCCTCGACATGGATGAGCTACCGAAAGCTTTGCATAAGCATAAGTAGTTATCAAAGCTATTGTCCCGGCGATCGCAAATGCTAGTGGTGCGCCTACATCAGCTATTTGAATTACAACTCCCAATGCTGGAAAAAGTCCACCAACAATGCCGCCTACACCCAATGCCCACACAGACCAAAAACCGATTTTTTTGCTTGACACCTGTAACCTCTTTAAAAATAGATAGTCTTATAGTCATTGATTAGCAGGCATATAATCAAGCTGAGATTAAGCGGTACATACTTCTATATGTCGCTAATTTTCTGAAAGCTAGTTGCAATTTTGGAAACCATCCTGACAAAAGCTGTAAAAAAAGTTAGGTTAGCGGTTAATCACAAGCCGCACTCTAGCAGCGATGGTAAAAGAATTAACAATTTGCACCCGTGGACTCACTAAGCAATTTGACCGACATGTTGCTGTCAATGATGTTGATTTAGAAATCCAGGCGGGGGAAGTATATGGACTGATTGGGCCGAATGGCGCGGGTAAAACAACTCTCATCCGAATGTTGGCGACTGCTGAGGAAGCAACTACGGGTGAGATTTATATTAATGGCGATCGCCTCATCCGTGACAACAGTAATCTCAAACTTAAGCGTCATCTTGGCTATTTACCCGATGACTACCCACTATATGAAGATTTGACAGTCTGGGATTACTTAGATTACTTTGCGCGTTTATATCGTTTGCGAGAACCGCGCCGCACTAAACGCTTACATGAAGTTTTAGAACTTATTCAACTTGGTAATAAACGCAATAGTCAGATTTCTACTCTGTCGAGGGGAATGAAACAGCGTTTAAGTTTAGCGCGAACTATTATCCACGAACCAATTTTACTATTACTAGATGAGCCTGTTTCTGGACTCGATCCGATTGCGAGGATGCACTTTCGCGAAATTATTAAGGCTTTGCAAGAAGCTGGAATGACTGTCATCATTTCCTCCCACGTTCTCAGCGATTTAGCGGAAATTTGTACTTCTGTAGGAATTATGGAACTTGGCTTTTTAGTAGAAAGTACTTCCCTACAGCAACTTTATCAACGTCTAGCCCATCAGCAAATTGTGTTATCAACTCTGGGGAATTTAGAGGCACTTTTGAACGAGCTTAAACACCATCCTTTAGTAGAAGAATGGGAGGTGATATCAGGAAAAAACAGCGTGCGGGTGAATTTTTCGGGCAAAGATGAAGATAGTGCCGAGTTATTGCGATCGCTAATCAAAATCGGCATTCCTTTAACTGATTTTCACTGCACGCAAGAAGACTTAGAAAGCATTTTTTTAAAATTAGGTCACAAACAAGCATCTTGATTCATCAATAAATCTCACTCACTATTTTTGGATAAATTTTTCAGACTATGCTTAATTTAATTGACAAAATCGGCGATTGGAATCCGCAATTATTTCGCGAACTCAAAGGACAATTTAAATTTTTTAATGTAGCGATCGTAGTTGTGACATCTTTTCTATTGCAACTGGTAGTAATTTTATATCATTTAAGTAATCCTCCTGATAATAAGTACTCCTTAACTGGTATATACTGTCGTTTACGTCAAATATATGAACCGCAACAAACACAGATTCTCAAAGAATCAAATCAAACTAAAATTGATGAATTAAATGATTTCTTCTCAAAGAATTTTTGTCCCCAAATTCAAATTGATTGGCAAATGTGGTGGCGAGATCGTTGGGAATATATATTCTTAACATTTAGTGTAATTTTTATATTTACACTACTAGTTGCAGGAACTTATTTGCTAATTAACGATTTCGCTAAAGAAGAAACTCGCGGCACACTAAACTTTATCCGTCTTAGTCCCCAATCAGAAACAAGTATATTGACTGGCAAGTTGCTAGGAGTTCCGAGTTTAATTTATCTCCTGATTTTAGTAGCAGTTCCTTTACATTTATGGGCTGGGCTTTCTGCCAAAATTGCTTTTAGTTACATTTTGGCTTACTACACAATTCTTGCTACTAGCTGTATTTTCTTCTACAGTGCGGCACTACTACTTAGCTTACTTAGCCGTTCATTTAGTGGTTCTCAGCCTTTGTTGGGTTTATTAGTTAGTGGTGTAATTTTTATATTTTTGTTTATAACGATGTTACTCGCATCGTCTTATAACCACAGTTTGAATAGTTCAACTGCTTGGTTTAGACTTTTTAATCCTTGGGATACAACTAATTATTTATTTCCTAACTTGTTTAATCTATCCAATGACTCGGATATTAAAAAGCTGCAATTTTTCTATCTCCCATTAGGGAGAAATATTATTAGTATTCTTGGCTTTCATTTATTAAACTTGGGATTGTGCAGTTACGGAATTTTGCACATTCTTAAACGTTGCTTCCGTAATCCTCAAGCCTCAATAATTAGCAAGAAGCAAAGTTATTTATTAGTAGCGTTTTGCCAGTTGATGATCTGGGGTTTTACTTTACAAATTGGTGAAAATAGTTACACATTAGATCAACAATTTGGGGGAAATTACATTTTGCTAGCATCGTACAACTTGGTGTTGATTTTAAGTTTAATTGCAGTTCTTTCGCCTCACCGTCAAGATGTACAAGATTGGGCAAGATATCGACATCAAGGAGTTTCTAGCCACAAGAGTATTTGGCAGGATCTAATTTGGGCTGAAAAAAGCCCTGCACTCGTGGCGATCGCAATTAATCTTACAATTGTTACTATCCCCTGGCTAGTCTGGATTTCATTTACATCTGTTTTTGATACTAACAATGACCAAACTTGGCTGGTTAAAGATGTTGACAGGTTTAAAGTACTTTTAGCTATAGCTTTGTCTATCAGCGTAATCATGATTTACGCTACTATCGCCCAATTGCTACTTTTGCTGAAAACTCCCAAACGTTCTTTCTGGGCAATTCGGATTATAGGTGCAGCAGTGTTCCTACCACCGATAATTTTAGAATTTATCGGCATCACATCACAGGTGTCTACTGTGGTGTCTACTGTATGGCTGTTTTCAACTTTTCCTTGGGTTGGTATACAAGGCTCTAGTACAACAACAATTTTTATGGCATTCCTCGCTGAGTTAACTTTTCTAGGATGGTTAAATTTGCAGTTGACAAGGCAAGTGAGATTAGCAGGCGAATCTACTACGAAAGCATTATTAGCATAACATTAGCTCGGTAGTTATCAATAAACTTAGAACCTCAATTTCTCAAAAAAATTGGGGTTTTTGTTTTTTATAAATGCTTGAAGACTGCTATATTATCTATTATTTGTTATTTTTTTATTAACACAAGTATCACAACAATCTGAAAATCATGTTAAATATCTCTACTCAAGACCTACGCTACACAGCCATTCACTTTTTAGAACAAAGTCCCCCACAACGTTTACAAATTCTTAAGCAACTGGGCATCGCTCGTTATGAATTTTTAACTAAAATTCAATTAAATAAAGCCAATATAATTTGTATAATGCGATTTTTTAAATCTCCCAGTCAGCTAAAGTTTCCTAATCTAATGAGAGCAGATTTATCTGGTTTAGTTTTAGATGATGTCAACTTCATCCGAGGAAATTTGTCAGAAGCAAATCTCCAAGATAGTAGTTTAGTAAATGCAGACCTTTTATTTGTAAATTTTACGAAAGCCGACTTGAGAAATGCAGATTTACGAGGTGCAACTCTGAACGAGACTATTTGGTTGGAGACTCTAGTAGATAAGTGTCAGTTTGGCGTAGGTATTGGTTTAAATCATCTACAACGTCAAGATTTAGAATTACGCAAAGCGATATTTAATTCTTGAAAAGTTAGTAATGAAAACACAAAAAATTATAAGATGATTGAATTGATATTGACTTGGATAAGTTAATGAGTATTAAGTTGCCCCAAAAATTGATGTTGCTGGGTTCAGGAGAACTAGGCAAAGAATTTGCGATCGCTGCTCAACGTCTTGGTAATTATGTGATTGCCGTTGACCGCTACGCCAATGCTCCGGCGATGCAGGTTGCTGATGCTTATGAAGTTATTTCTATGCTCAGTGCTGATGATTTAGAAGCTGTAGTGACAAAACATCAGCCAAATATTATTATACCAGAAATTGAAGCAATAAGAACCGAAAAACTCATCGAATTTGAACAGCGAGGGATTACAGTTATACCGACTGCGGCTGCTACTAACTATACAATGAACCGCGATCGAATTCGGGAACTGGCGCATCAAGAATTGGGCATCAGAACGGCTAAATATGGTTATGCGACAACTCTAGAAGAATTGATTGCAATTTCGGATAAAATTGGCTTTCCCAATGTTGTTAAACCGGTGATGTCATCATCTGGGAAAGGTCAATCTGTAGTGCAGGATAAGACTGAGGTTGAGAAGGCTTGGAATTATGCGATCGCTAATTCTAGAGGAGACAGTCAAAAGGTCATTGTAGAAGAATTTATTAACTTTGAAATTGAGATAACTTTACTGACAATTAAACAATGGAATGCACCAACAATTTTCTGTTCTCCCATTGGTCATCGCCAAGAACGAGGCGATTATCAAGAATCGTGGCAACCCGCAGAAATTTCTGAAGATAAAATATTAAAATCCCAAGAAATAGCTATAAAAGTCACTGATGCGTTAGGAGGAGCCGGAATTTTTGGCGTTGAATTTTTTATTACCAAAGATGAAGTGATTTTTTCAGAACTTTCTCCCAGACCCCACGATACGGGAATGGTGACATTAATCTCACAAAATCTTAACGAATTTGAACTACATCTGCGAGCTATTTTAGGCTTGCCAATTCCTCATATTGAACAGCTAGGAGCATCAGCTAGTGCAGTAATTTTAGCCTCAGAAAAATCTGATTCTATTGCTTTTAGTGGTGTCGCCGATGCTTTGTCGGAAAAAGATGTAGATATTAAATTATTTGGTAAACCTAATGCTCATCCATATCGGCGAATGGGCGTAGCTTTGGCGAAAGGTGTGAATGTCCAAGAAGCTAGGGAAAAGGCTACTAGAGCTGCAAGTAAAATCACAATTATCTAAATTTAGCCTGCTTTAGCACAATTGGTTTATTAGCCATAGGTTTGAACCTATGGCGGACTGACTTATGGCATAGGATGAAAGAGAAGGTCTGGGAAAATGAAATTAAAAATCGCCCAGGTAGAAAAGGCAATTGATATCGAAAAAACAGCAAGAACGGGTGCTAGGGAAAGATACTTAAGGAAATATGTTTGTTGGTTGTTTGATTTCTGCATATAATCCTCCTAAAAACTTTCCGAACTGCAACTATTTGGGGTTGGATTGTTGCACTTACTAAAGATATTGTGATACTTCAAGACTTCTCACTTTGGACGGAATGACAATGCCATAATAACCATCTAAGAGATATTTATATCTGAAATATCACTTTTCATCTCTTTTTCAAGTATTGGCAAGATAATTAGATAATAACTAAAATATCTTCAACATACTTGCTTTGTTTTTAATTTTAAAAAAGCTCCTAAAAAATATTTTGAGGAGCTTTAAAAATTAAACCATGAGTATGAAATAGTACCTAATTTAAATTTAACTTTGCGAATTATTTTTATCCTCTATCTAACGAAATAACAGGATATTAAGCTAATTTGTTATTTTAAATACGTAAATTATGTGTGAAAAATATGAATTGATTGTAGTACACACAAGTCGAATTACCCCCCTTAACCCCCCGATGCATTGGGGTAAAAAAAGAAATTTAGTTCCCTCACTTTTGCAAGTTTTGTAACAGAAACTCAAAAAAATTAAATTTTAGGCAAAGAAAGAAATCTAATTCCCTCCCCTTTGCAAGGGGAGGGTTAGGGTGGGGTAAAACCTTGGGTTTTTCAGCTATTTCAGACTTGTGTATACAGCGTAGGTTCGCGGTGAAAGTAGATTTTGTCGCTAGATAAAAGTGGGATGGGGTTACAAGGGTATAATTAGTAATTGAGTGGACTTGATATAAGGCTATTGCAAAGGTTTCACATTAAGTTGACACCTATGATAGCTATGCCCCCCTAGCAATATCTATTTTGAACTGCTATTTCGCAACACTATTAAGCGAATCAACCGCAGCAACTGGATTCGGCTGATTCAGATAATTGTAAACTAATTGGGAAACTTGACGGATAAAGTCTCTCCCTCTTGTGTCTTTATAAGGACGGGTAACGAAGATAGCCGCCAGGTAACGCTTACCATTGGGCATAGTCACAAATCCCGCATCGCCAATAAGAAACCCAATATCTCCGGTTTTGTTGGCGATAACTGCACCTTTCCCCAAACCGGCGGGAAGCAGTGTATGAATTGTGGTGTGACGCAGAATATCTAAGGCTTGCTCCCGACTCTGGGGCGAAACTAACTTGTTATTCACAACTAAAGCCAGCACCCGCGCCATATCTTGAGAACTTGTAGTGTTGGTTCCTCTCAAGTCAGCTAAAAGATGGCGAATTACTGTGTCTTTCAGTCCCCAACTACGGAAACGCTGATTTAGTTTCGCCGCTCCACCTAAGCGATCGATAATCATGTTGGTGGCAGTATTATCACTAATGGTAATCATCTTAGTGATGGTTTCCAAAGCTGTGTACTTCTTGCCAACTCGCTCATATTGCATACTTCCAGAACCATTGGTAACTAAGTCACGCCGCATCGTCAGGTTTTCCTGAAGGGTGACTTTACCAGCATCTAAATCTTGGAAAAAAGCGATGAGTATTGGCAGTTTAATTGTACTAGCAGCCGGGAAAACGCGATCGCCTCCAATATCCAAATAATCCCCAGTATCCAAATCCAGAAAAAACATTCCTGTTTTCAGAAAGCTGTAGCGACTCATCAAGGCTTTAATTTGAGGTTCCAGCGCTTTCATCGGTGAATGCATCGGAACCACACCAGCAAAGAGAGTGCTATTATCATTTACTCTTGGAGAAATACTCGGAGTTATCTCTAAATATTGCGGCTGGGTTGCAGTCAATCGTATTGGCTTGGGTAACTGCACAGACCAATGGTTAGGGGATTCCTCTTGCAGTTGCACCTGTGCTAAATCAAAGGTGTAACCGGGTGCTAAAGTAACTACCATGCGGGTAGTCTCTGCGTTAAACTGCTCGATGCGAATGTCTTTAATTACTGGGCCCACTCTTTGACTAGTCTGTGGATATCCTAATGTAACTCCAGCCAAATCAATTACCAAACGAGTCGGGTTAGTAAGTAGTTGCACTTTCGGTTGAACATTTTCATCTGTGGTGAAGTCCAGATGATTGCGATTGCTATCAAAATGCCAATTTGCGATCGCTACGCCCGCCGCAGGCATCGCACCATTAGCTTTAACAGTAGAGCCAAGCAGGATTAAGCTTAAGAAACTGGGTAGAAGCCAACTGAATTTTACAATGTTTTCTTTGTGTGTGAGTAGCATCAGCGATCGCGTTGTGTGTGAGGAAAATTCTTGAACGAACAAAAGCCGCCCACCATTAAAGCACAATTATGAAAAGTTTAGTAAATTGCAGTGAAAAGGCATGGTAAAGAACCAACCGAACCGATTTTGAGCGTGGCGTAATCTATTGCATCCACGCACGAATGCGTTTGCGTATCGCCGCTGATGACTATTTCTCCAGCGTGAGCCGCAATGTCTCAATTGTGTCACTGAAAGCTTTTATTGCGAAATCTACATTAGATATTCGATAGACATACCACGTAAACATAAGTGTTATCCTGACATAGCATTGACATCAAAATGACATATCTAAAAAATATATAATCAACTATAGTTTTAACAAATCACTATATCTCAAATACAATATTGAAACAAGAAAATTGATGCTATGATTCTGTTTCAATATATCTGCTTGAGCCAACAGCAATAGCAATTTCCCAAAATCTGTCTATAGGTACTTTTATCTATTTTTCTACCTAAAAGTATACATATATAGCTAAAACTTGAGTTATTGATTTAGAGAAATCAGTACTGCAAGTAAACTGTCCATGTTTTCCCAAGATAAACCAAATCCAAAAGATTCACCGCAAGTACCATCTTCAGCACCTTGCCAAACCATTTTGCCCACTGCCCCATTGCCGGAAGCGATTAGTCAAAATATCGAGACTATTATTGACCTGCACAGACGTTATGAGAAAGACGTACCTCAACATCAACGGTTTGTAGAAACGGTAACAGCCTTTTTTGGTCGTCCGGTATTCCTGTATAGCATCCTGTTAGGAATTATTCTGTGGGTAACACCCAATGTTTTACCACGACGTTTAGGCATATCAAGATTCGATCCCCCGCCATTTTCTTGGCTACAATTTTCACTGACCGCAGGTTCCCTGTTAGTAACAACAGGGGTATTGATAAAACAAGAGCGACAGGAAAAATTAGCAGAGCAACGGGCGCAACTTAGCCTTCAGCTTAACCTGCTCTCTGAGCAGAAAATCGCAAAACTTATCGCTTTAGTTGAAGAATTACGCCAAGATATTCCCAATGTCAAAAATCGCTCCGATCCGCAGGCCCAAATAATGAAGGAAGCTGTTGATCCCCAAGCGATTCTAGATGCATTAGAAGAGACTTTAGCATCAGAGTTAGCTAATTTTCGGAACCAAAAAATACCAGATCAGGAGTAACAAAGCTTACTATTGTGTTAGCAAAAGTACTAAAATTAGTAACTTTTTGATTGTATTTGCTACCCATCTCAATACGGTTTAGATAAGCTGGGAAGGTGGTTTGGAGGCACTTAAAGTGAAGAGATTAAATTTAAATACTCTTGCTTCCCCAACACTTTCTTCTACCTTCGCTCAAAGAACTCGTTTTAACAGATAACTTTCTTAACCAAAACGTATTGAGAGTTACTCAGATTGTTAGGGTAGCTATCAGCTTCACTAGTAACGCTATCTGCTTACTAGGTTTTTATTGTAGGCTGTATCTGTAATTAAAATCCTAAATCTACGGCAATGCGATGGGCGCAAGCAAATCCAGAAAAAGCGACTGCGTTCAAACCTTGACCTGGAAAAGTGCTATCTCCTACACAATAAAGTCCTGATATAGCTGTGCGATTAAAGGGCATATTCAATAACCCCCACAATTTACGTCGGGGAATTGGCCCATAAGTGCCATCCTCACGACCCAAAAAGCGGCGATGTGTGCGCGGCGTCCCCACTTCTAAATAATCCAATCCGGCATCTAAACCCGGAAAAAGCTTCTCTAGGCGGTCAATAATTCGCCAAGCTGCCTCTTCTTTTTTTGCTTCGTACTCACTTGGAGAAAGTTCTTGCCAATCATCAATCCAGTGAGGCGTAAAGGCATGAATGATGTGATATCCATTTGGTGCTAAATCTGGGTCAAGCAATGTCGGAATCGAAACAAAAACTGTGCCTTCTGCTGCTGTCATCTTTTCCCAGTCTTCCAGCAAAATATGGTGACACTCTGTCCCCGTAGGTAAAACTGACTCCTTTACCCCGATGTGCAAACTCAAAAAGCTTGGAGATTTTTGGTAGTTTTGTTGCCATTTTTTCTCATTATCTGGCATTGCTTCTACTGGTAATAATTGTGTAAATGTATCCCAGCGTGTAGCATTAGAAACTATGCGTTTACCCCGATATACTTTACCATTAGCCAGTTGCACACCTACTGCTTTTCGCTGTTCTGTAAGAATTTTGGTGACTCTAGCTTGGTACTGAATTTGACCTCCAGCCTTTTCTAGACCTTCCACCAGTTTTAGAGCAATTTGTCCGACTCCGCCTTTGGGATAGTTAACTCCGCCATAATGCCTGTCAGAAAAGACCATTCCAGCATTAATCATTGGTGTCATATCTGATGGAACCACCGACCAGCAATAACATTCCATGTCGATAAACTTCAATAATTGCGGGTCTTTGATGTAACGCCGCGCCACATCCCCGGCATTTTGCGGCAGATACTTGGCTAAACCGAGACACGCCAAAGGATGCTGGAAAAATACGCGCAGTAAATACCGAGGTTCTTCCAGCGACAGCAAATCCATGCTGTTGAGACACTTAAATACTTTTTGGCATTCGTCATAAAAGCGACGAATCCCTTGTTCTTCATGGGGAAAATGAGCAGTAAGATTTTGCAAAAATTTTTCATAAACCCGGTCAACCTTCAAGTCTAAACCTTGGGGTAAATGATAGTGAATCTGTACCGGATCTGCGATCGCTTCTTGGGTGACATTTACACTTGATAATGCACGGGTGAGTAAGTTGGTTGTACCGTTCTGTCCCAGCCCAAAAATCATTGACGCACCAACATCAAATCGATAGCCTTGGCGTTCAAAATAACCAGCACTACCGCCTGGAATCAAATAACGTTCCAGTACCAGCACTTTCGCTCCCTTCGCCGCTAACTGGGTCGCTGTTACTAATCCGCCAATCCCAGACCCAATTACGATTGCGTCATTTGTCATTTGTCATTTGTCCTTTGTCATTTGTCATTTGTCCTCTATCCTCTGTCTAGAGTCCCTTGTCCTTTGTCTAGAGTCAATCAATATTTACTAATGACCTGACCAATGCCCCATGCCCAATGCCGCATGGCACGCTTGTTAACGGCAAACCTATTATTCGTAAGGCTTTTGGGTGTGGGGTGTGGGGTGTGGGGTGTAGTGAGCAAGAAGTTCATTGATGTTCGCACGAGGATTGTACTTTTCTTACTTTTTCCCTACACCCTACACCCTACCCCCAACACCCAGCCCTCGCAGGGGTTTTATCTTTTCTTAGTGCCATTCGCCCAATGCCCCATGCCCAATGCCCAATGCCCAATGCCCCATGCCCAATGCCCAATGCCCAATGCCCCATGACCAATGACAAATGACAAATCAAAAAAAAGAGGGACGAGCCTGCTACTGCTGGCTAATCCCGTCTGCCGATCCTTAAAAGAGAGGAGAACACTGTATATGAATATAGCCTTGATTGAGAATTAATGTCAACTACTAATGCAAATATTTATCAATAAACTTGAGATTGCTAATTTTAAGCTGTCAGCCGGATGCAGGAAAGAGTATTATGGTGTTTCAGTTCTTATACAATCAAAAGGCGCCTATTTCTGGCTATGACGCTACAATTGCGCGTTTATGTTCCACCCCATCCCCTGATCAAACACTGGCTGGCAGTTGCCCGTGATGCAGGCACGCCTTCAGTATTGTTCCGCAGTGCCATGACTGAGTTGGGAAGATGGCTGACTTATGAAGCTGCACGAGACTGGTTGCCGACCCAAGAAACAACAGTACAGAGTCCCTTAGATACCTGTGCAGCAACGGTAATCGATCCGCAAGTGCCTATGGCAGTAGTGCCGATTCTGCGGGCTGGGCTAGGATTACTAGAGGGGGCGCAGACTTTATTGCCTTTAGCATCGATTTACCACCTTGGTTTGGCGCGAGATGAAGAGACACTGCAACCTCATTGTTATTTGAACAAGTTACCAGAAAAATTTGACCCCCAAACACGAGTGTTAGTTACCGATCCAATGTTGGCAACCGGAGGATCGATTATGGCAGCAATGGCAGAATTGATACAACGGGGTGCTGACCCTGCCCTGACGCGGATTGTTTGTGTAGTAGCAGCTCCACCAGCTTTGCAAAAATTGAGTGAAGCTTATCCAGGTTTAATAATTTACACGGCTACTATTGACGAAAAACTGGACAGTAAGGGATATATTGTACCGGGATTAGGAGATGCAGGCGATCGCATCTTTGGGACTTAAGCTAGTATGCAGCTAGGGCAGGAAAATAGCATAACTACTGTAAAAGTTGCAAGGTTTGTTGAAGGCGGTAAAGATATGAGTCAGCGAGATGGTTTTGGCAGTGGTTTTGTAGCAGGGGCCTTTGTTGGTGGCGTATTTGGCGGTGTTATCGGGGCACTGATTGCTTCTCGCCGCGAACCAGAATTGCTAATAGAAGAGGAGACAGAACTGACAGATAGTCAAGCCGAAGCGAAAAAAATAGCAGCAAAGCGGCGTCAGATGAAAACCTCAGAAAGTGAGAGTGCTGGTATAGAGACGGCCAGGCGATCGCTAGAAGATAAAATTGCCCAGCTAAATGCCACAATTGATGAAGTGCGAAAGCAACTAGGAAATGTTAATGGCGGTTCACCCCAAGCAACCAATGACCGCTCCCTCACTAAAGACTCCTGAAGTTTGTTCAGGCGTGGTGAAAGTGTCAAGTGTGGTAAACGTGAAATCCGCAAACACTTTTGACTTTGGACTAAATTAAAATTAAAACATAAGACCGCGTTTGACACCTAGTAGGAAACAAAGCTATCCATGAGTTTACTGATTACGACACTAATTACCTTTGTCACCTTTTATAGCTATTTGCTAATTATCCGGGTTTTGCTAACCTGGTTCCCGACAATCAACTGGTATAACCAGCCATTTGCCGCTTTAGCCCAGATAACCGATCCTTATCTGAATCTATTCCGCTCAATTATTCCCCCATTGGGCGGTATGGATTTTTCGCCGATCTTAGCTTTCTTAGCACTCAATCTAGTTAGTAGTCTTCTGAGTGCCATTCCAGCTAGCCTGCCCTTATAGAAGGATTTTGATTACTACCTTAGTAAAGAATTGTGTAGAGACGTTAAGTATACAAGCGTCTCTACGATTTTTTACAGGGTTTCTAATTACCTAGCCGTACTAAGAATTACGAATTACGAATTACGAATTACGAATTACGAATTACGAATTACGAATTACTTACGCACTTGACCGCTAAACCCCGCAGCCTTGAACTGTTTTAGCTTCAACGGAGTAGGCTGATTCGCAGGTACAGAAATTCTCAATTCAAAATCGCTAATACCTGGTGGCACTTCGGTAATAGAGCCTAAGCGAGTGCGGTTTTGCATCACCGAGTCATTATTAGCATCATAGATGCGTCCAAAAATATCTGCATCGTAGACTGTTTTATTAGTGCCATTTTCGGCTTTGCCAACGACAAGAAAACAATTGGCAGCAGCGCTACCACTACTGATAACAGCCCCTTGTGCTAGTTCTGGTGGACAATCTTTATAAGAGACATCAAATAGTTTAATCTGTGTCAGGGCTACAGCTGGGGGAATAATCACCCACGATAGAAAAGTAATGAGACATGAAATAAAAACCACCGTGAGTGAACGCAACCGCATAAAAGACCCCGTGAGTTAATTTAGCAAACAATATTTAACTTACAACCTCAGCTTACCTGAATTTAACTACAGGGTGATTGGAGACTTGAATTTAACATTTGTAATAATTAGGGGAATAACCCCTCAATTGCTATGAACTTATGACTCCAGATGAGATTGAAGTAGCTATGTTCGCAGCCTTTAATGATTGTGATGCAGCAAGCTGTCCTCTCACTGACACGCAGAAACAGATATTACTGCAAGTGGTTGAGCAAATTCAGGGAAATTCTACGTCTGGGATGTCAAATATTGCTAATCCTCTAGACGAACTTACCCCAGAAGAGTTAGAAGCATTTTTAAAATTTGTTAAGGAGGAAGAACAACGCAACCGCACTTGGAAAGTGCAATTACTCAACGACTGGTTGCTGGAAAAGGATTCTGGAACGGTACAATTTATTCGCCAACGCTATGGTTTACAGTGGCTGAATCGGGTTGAGTCATATCATTTTGACAAGTATTCTTATTTTGAGGATGCATTAAAGTTAAGAGTAGGCGATCGCATTGAAGTTTCCAATGCACTATGGGAATGGGTGCAAGAAGATGGCCCTTGTAAGCGGGAATGGTTCCCCTGTATGGTAATTAAGGTTGAGGAAATTAGCGATGTCTACGACGGGCGTAGATGCAGCGATGATTCCTCTACTAATTGTGTCATCCGCTTTTTGAACGGCGCTGAGTATGAAATTCAAGGAATGTATCAATGGAATCGCTATAACTGGCGCTGGCCTCAAAAGGAGTAAGGAGTGCTGAGTTTTTAATACTTGTGAATGAGTCTGCGAATCAAATCATTGCTTGAACAACGCCCAAGCCAAAAATCTCTCAGTATAATACAACGCTAATTGATTGCTCACACCGTTGAAAACAGCATCAAAAGCATGTTCTGCCCAAGGAATTTCTAGAAAAACCGCAGTGTTACCAGAGTTATGTAATCGTTCATACATCTGTCTGCCAAATCGCGCTTGCACCAAATGGTCGCGACTGCCGTAAATTAATAAAGTTGGCGGTAAAGGGTGCGTTAGGTAATTTATCGGTGAAGCAATTTCATACTGATTAGGCAATTCTTCTAAAGAACCACCAAGAAATGCTTTTAAAACAGCGCGAGAATTTATAGGATCGGGATTTGGTGGTGTTTTGTACCCTTCAGTTAAGTTAACAGGCCCGTAATAGTTCACCACAGCACGAATGGGTGGTGCATCGGGTTGATAAGCCGCTAGCATTGCTAGATGTGCCCCAGCAGAACGTCCCAAAAGTACCATACGTTCTGAATCGGCTTCATATTCATCTGCATGTTTGCGAATAAAATTTAGGGCTGTACGCACATCATCTAACTGAGATGGAAAACGATATTTAGGTGCGTGTCGATAGTCGATCGCAAATACCGTATATCCATGATTAGCAATATATTGATTAAACTCGGTATTGGCATGAGTATTGCCATATTGCCAAGCTCCACCATAAATTACTACCACTACTGGATATTTGCCTACCTCTGGGGGTTGGTAAACTTCCATTTTTAAAGGCACTCCCCCAGGAGAAGCAAAGAGAATATCTTTTTGATGACGCGTTTTACCTAATGCAATACCCCGAAAGAAATTAACTAAGTCAAAGGGATGGGTTTGCATATTAGCCCTTACTTGGACTGGAATTTGCTCTAGATAATTTTCTCCCAACCCTTGTTTTATCGCTTTAGCCATCTGCATTTGAGTTGGTGGAATATTCACTAGCACCCATCCGCAAATTAGCAATCCGATTAAACTGAAAATGCAAACTAAACGCTGTAATTTACGGCGACGGATATAGAATAAAGACAGCAATAAAAAGAGCAAATTTAATAATAATAACCAAGGACTAACTTCTGGCGCTCCTACTGCTAGTGTGAGTAAAAACATATTTGGAGCCGGAAGAATAATCCAAGCACTAAGAAATAGACTTGCAAAACTGAGTAATAATGCAAGCGATGATAAAAATATTTTGGGTTTAACAAACATAAATAAAAATGCGGTAATAATGACTTCAAAGAAGTACAATTTATCCGTTAATGTTAAGGTTGGCAATAGTTCTATAGCGGTTCTCAGTTTAATCCAATCCAGACCTAACCCTCAACCCCTTCGCTTCAAGGTAAGGGAAGTAAGACTCAAAGCGCCTCTCTTTTTAGGAGCCACGGTGTACACACAAGTCTCTCGACCTGCACCTTTGTTGCATCGACTTGCAGCTTTGATGCATCGACTTGCAGCTTTGATGCATCGACTTGCAGCTTTGATGCATCGACCTGTAACTTTGATGCATCGACCTGCATCTTTGTTGCATCGACCTACAAAAATTAACCCACCCTATGTTACATAGCAACTTTAAAAGACTTGTGTGTACACTGTAGCTTTTTAGCAGAGAGGTCTAAACTGTACTGTACACAAGTGAGAACTACTATATATTTTGAATAATAATGACAGCATACATTATGGCTGTTGTATTTGCTTTTGTAACTAAAGACGAAAAGCTTTGAGCGTTGCATTTCTGCCTGCTGTTGTACTTTGCTCTAGATATTGGGGAATTGCTTCAATTACTGAGAATAGAGGAAAATTTAAGCTTTGTTGAGATTCTACATAGTGTCCGTCTTGCAGAACATTAATTTGGAGCTTACCTCGATCAAAACGCCAAAGCTCAGGTACTTTTAGCGCTTCATAAATATTAGGATGAGTGCGAGAAGTAATATCAATTTCTAGAGCTAAATCTGGAGGAGGATCTACTGCTAAGTCTAGCCGCTTTTTGCCGCGAATCTTAGATTCATTTTTTATATAGAAACACTGATCGGGTTCTATACTTTGAGCCATTGCTTGGTTTTTGAAAGTGGTAGAACCAAGGCATCTAAACTCAATGTCTAATTTTTCCAAAAGAGCTTTGACTAAATCGCTAATAATTTCTTTATCGTCTTCATGTTCTGGCAGTGGTGCCATAATCTCCAGCATCCCCCTATCATAAGCAATTCGTGCTGCCCGGTGTTCCCCTAAATCTTCTAGAATTGCTTCCAATTCCTGCCAGGTTACATCTCGCAGTAGCACTCTTTGTCCTGGTGGAACATGGATGCGCTTTAATTCCAACAACATCATCTCCACTCCCGATAGTTAAAACCTAAATTTAGCTTACTCTAGTTGACCTGATAGGGGCGACAATTTTTGCTGCTTTTAGAAGTGTATGCTGGAGCGATCGCTTCTATAAAGATGAATAGAGTAGAGAAAAACCTCTGGAGTTCCCAGAGGTTTTGGTTCCTGATTTAGTTTCTACTTGTTACTCCAATTTGTCCTTAGTCGTTTCCTGATAATGGAGAAAATTATTTTAAAAACAAGATCCCCGATTTCTTAGACAATCGGGGATCTGAGCCTTGCGATTTTATTTGGATACTTAGTATCTACCCATCTACGCGATTAATTCTTTGCCTGTGGCTGCAAACCAGGAATCGTTACATCTATTGGTGTCACTTGTTTAGCTAACTGTGTCAATGGCGGTTGAATGGCGGTTTGATTCCCCACTACTAGAGTTACAATCTTTTCTGGTTTGAGATATTCTCGTGCTACCCGTTGGACATCGGCTGCTGTGGTGGCGGCGACGGCTTTTTGATAGCGAAAGAGAAAATCAGCAGGATAGCCGTAATATTCGTATCGCATCAAGCGTGATAAGGTTTGGCTGGGGTCTTGAAAGTTGAATACAAAGGAGTTGAGTGTAGACTCTTTGGCATAAGCCAATTCTTTTGCTGTCACTCTTTGAGTCTGGGTGCGCTTGATTTGGGCTTGTAAGGCTTTGACAAACTGGACGGTAGCATCCGATCGCGTTTCTCCACCAGCGATAAATATGCCAGGATAATCGTAGCGGGGACTCCACTGGCCGTAGACAGAGTAAGCTAAACCTTGACGCGATCGCAATTCATTAAATAAGCGTCCACCAAATCCATTTAACACTCCATTCAATACATCCAGCGCTGCATAATCGGGATTGTCGAAACGTCCGCCCAAATGCCCGATAAGCACACTACTTTGCGTCAGTTGGGGCTGATTGACAAAAAAGACTCCACCTGTATTAGCTGGTGAAACCTTTGGTAATGTGGGTTTAGCAATACCTGGGTTACGCTGCCAATCACCAAACTTAGCTTGAATGAGCGATCGCATTTTCTTACTATCAAAATCGCCCACAATCCCCAAAATCATATTATTGGGGTGGAAATATTGCTGATAAAACTTGAGCAAATCCTCACGCTCAACTTTATCCACCGTCGCATACTCTATGGTACGAGCATAAGGGCTATCTTTCCCATAGATTAATTTTTTAAATTCCCGATTAGCAATCCCATCTGGATTGTCATTACGACGGGCAATGCCACCTTTAGCTTGAGTTTTCGCCAAGTCTAGCTTTTCTTGAGCAAATACAGGCGATCGCAGCACTTCAGCAAATAGCCCAAACACTGTCTCTAAATCTTCACTCAATGCGTCAAAGCTAGCACTCCCAGAAGTTTCACCAATACCAACTTCCACAGATGCTGCCCGTTGTTCCAATATCTCGTTGAGTTCATCAGGCGAATGGTTCTTAGTTCCTCCAGTTCGCATTACCGCGCCTGTAAAACCAGCCAACCCGACTTTCTCCATTGGTTCCAAGCGATTCCCTGTCCGTACAAACGCTGTACCATTCACCAACGGTAACTCGCGATCTTCCATCAAATAGACAACCAAGCCGTTTTGCAGCACAAACCGCTCATACTTGGGTAACTTAATCTCAGGTAGCGGTGGTAGCTGCAATTCTGTGTAATGTTTTGCCTCAGCCGTCGCCGCCAGAGAAAAATTACAAGTTAAAAGTAAGCACGCAAAAACAGCAACCAAAGCATAAATCAACCCTTTGCTATTTTGAATTTTCAACGCTATCTGCCTTTTAGCTTTCACCTTGTACTTCTGCATATCTATTTTCCTGTGCGCCCTTTGCGGTTTGTTGTTCATGCTGCTTTCGACAACAGCTTCCCAATCGTGCGATTTTTCGGCGTAAAAGTTTCCTTTGCCACCCGTTGAATATCACCCGTCGTCACTGCTGAAATGTCATCCAACTGCTTAAACAAATTCCGCCAAGAGCCAGTTTTCACTTCATATTCCAACAATTGTTGAGCCATGCCCATATTGGAATCGAGAGTACGTAACAAACCCGCCCGTGCTTGGGTTTTCACTCGTTGCAAATCAACCGCCGCCACAGGCTCAGTTTTTAATTTGTCAATTTCTTGACGTAAAGCCACCGCCAACTCATCAACTGTATGACCAGGAGCTGTGAGAGCATAGAAAAATATCAAGTTTGGGTATTTATCTCCAGGAAATCCACTGTAACCTTGAGCATTTAGCGCCAAACGTTGCTTTTCTACCAAAGACTTATATAGCCGCGATGTGCGCCCATCACTTAATAAACTGCCAATGATTTCATAGACGGCATTATCTGGATGAGTAATTGCCGGACGATGATAACCTTCTAAATACCAGGGTTGAGAAGGTAGCTGTAAAGTAACTTCCCGTGTTTGTTGTTGTGGTGGTTCTACTGGGATTTGTTCAACAGCTTTGGTTTTGGCTTGAAAGCGGCCAAAATAAGTTTGCGCCAGTTTTTTCACCTGAGTGGGATTGACATCTCCGACAATAGCGATCGCTAAATTACTCGGTACGTAGTGAGTATCAAAAAACTTTTGGACATCTTCTGGTGTCAGATTGCGGATATCTTCGTCATAACCAATCACCGGACGCCTGTATGGATGGGCTTTATAAGCAGTATCGATAAACTTTTCCACCATCAGTCCAATAGGTGAATTCTCTATCCGCATCCGTCGTTCTTCTAAAATTACATCTTTCTCTTTATAAAACTCACGACGAATTACCGGATCGAGAAATCGCTCTGACTCCAACGACATCCAAAGTTCTAGCTTATTGGCAGGAAAGCTGTAAAAATAACGAGTCGCTTCGGTTGAAGTATTGGCATTTAAACCCACTCCTCCCGCTTGTTCGACAATTTGCCCCAATTCATTTTGCTTGACTAGCTTGCCTGCTTGCGCTTCCACTTGCTCAAACTCAGTTTGTAACCGAATAACCTCAGCTTTTCTGCCATTGGCTTTCGCTGTTTTAATTTGAGCATTCAACTGCTCTAAGCTATCTAGTAGCGGTTTTTCTTTTTTGTAGTCTTGTGTACCAATGCGCGTTGTGCCTTTAAATGCCAAATGTTCTAGAAAGTGAGCTACACCAGTTTTACCATCTGGCTCATCCACACCACCCACATTCGCATAAGTCAGAAAAGAAACCACGGGCGCTTGATGTCGTTCCAAGACAATAAATTTCAAACCATTGTCGAGGCGAAACTCCGTCAATTGCTTAATAACTCGATCGAGATAAGGTTGGATTGAAGTTTCAACTGGCGGAGTTTGAGTTTTAGTTTCTTGAGGAGGTGCTGTCTGAGTTTGAGCTAGAGCGACTTCAGGCAGCAATCCCCACGAAAAGATAATTAAAGTCAAGAAAATGATAAACAACCGCCGCAATATTACAGATACTCGATCTGACCAATCCAAAATCGTTCGACTGAGCAAAGTCGAAGTCCCCAATCGTTCGACTGAGCGTAGCCGAAGTCTAAAATCTAAAATTGACCGACTGCTCTGGTTCATAAGCGAGAAGTAAGATAAAGTTACATTACCTAAATAACAGGATACTTAGCAAAAGAGCGTTAATCTTGTATTAAGCTTTCAGTGGCTCTTTGCACTTGACTAAGATAATAATGCTACAAGTTTTGTTACGGATATCTAACCATAACTGTTATGCGAGTTTTTAATTCTTCCCCGCCCTCAGAGGTTCAGACGCGCACCCGGATTTTACAGGCAGCGCAACGGTTGTTTGCCTCTCAGGGATTTGACGGCACTACCACCCGCGACTTAGCACAAACGGCAGGTATAGCTGAAGGTACTCTATTTCGTCATTTTCCGAATAAAAAAGCAATTTTGGTAGAAGTAGCCACGAATGGCTGGGTAGAGATTCTTACAGATTTGCTCACAGAATTGAGTGAAATGGGCAGCTATAAAGCCGTCGCTCAAGTGATGCGCCGTCGGATGTGGAATTTTCAAAAAAATGCCGATTTGATGCGGGTTTGTTTTATGGAGGTGCAATTTCACCCCGATTTGCGCGATCGCATTCAATTAGAAGTCATTACCAAAATGACTGATGTCGGCGAAGCATTCTTTCAAACAGCGATGGATAAAGGCATTTATCGTCAAGGGGACGCGAAATTAGTTGCGAAGGTTTTCTTAGGAATGTTTGCGATCGCAGGTTTTTCTAACAACACCCTCATGGAACCTGATGCCTCTCCCCAACAAATGCAGGAAATGGCCGAAGGACTCGCTGATATTTTTCTTAATGGTGTTTTAGCTAAAGAGTGAAGAGTTATGAGTTATAAGTTATGAGTTTTAACTCCTCACTCCTAACTCCTAACTCCTAACTAATGATTGTTTTCGCTTGCTGACTCCACTGTTGTACTAGCTCAAGTGCTGGACACAAATCTCGGCGCTGCATTGTTGCTACCTGCAAGCGCATAATTTGTTGGTGCAATCTGTGAGTGGGAGTTTGAGCTAACTGCATTACAGAACCAATACCCGCATGAAGCAATAAACCACAATATTGTGTCCCGACACTGGGAATACGCGCCAAGTCAGCTAAAGCCATCCATTTATTTACATACTGAAGATGAATCTGTAGTTTATTTGCTAACGCTAGTCTTGACTCTAAAGTTTTCCCTTGTTTGACTAAAGCTACTGTGCTAGTAATCCCACAATTTTGGAGTTGAGATTGTTCCTCATGGCTCAGTCCAGGTAATTGCTCAATTGGCCAATCACGAGATTGGATACTAGTTCTACTATCTTTGTGTTTAGCAGACATTTTTGAAATTAAAATATAGGCTTATTTAAATATTGTGACAGTTGCTTCTTCGCAAAAGAACGCTTTTGCGGTTTAGTGTTTGTATTGATGTGCAATTTTAAGCCAACCTTCTGCAATGCGATTGTATCGACTGACGATGCGATTGTATCGACTGACAATGCGATTGCATCGACTGACGATGCGATTGTATCGACTGACAATGCGATTGCATCGACTAACAATGCGATTGTTTCGACTGACAATGCGATTGTTTCGCATGACAATGCGATTGCATCGACTAACAATGCGATTGTTTCGCCTGACAATGCGATTGCATCGACTAACAATGCGATTGTGCCGCGCTATTTTATGCAGGTAATGCCGATTGTATCGGGATAGCTCAAGATAAAGGCGTTACGGCTTGTATGGCTAAAAATATGCGATCGCTTTCTATAGTTTTCTTGACGTTACAATGGGCGTACAGTATCTGCAATTTAGCTAATATACGGTAGATTGCAGGAAGCTGATGACCAAAAAGAAAAAGGATACAGAGCAACTAACATTTATTTATAAGGATCAAAAATTTTTGAATTTTGAATTTTGAATTCGGAGCGAAGCGACGTGACCCAGATTCCGAAAAGTGCAGCCCAGTTCTATGAAACAGACTTTGCAGCATGGACAGAAAAAACTGTACAACTTATTCGTGCTGGACAATTTAGACAAGTAGATTGGGATGCTGTGATTGAGGAGATTGAAAGCTTGGGACGGTCAGAACGACGAGAATTGAAAAGCCGCTTGGAAGTATTATTACAGCATTTGCTCAAGTGGCAATATCAATCTAGTTTGCGGAGTGGCCCTTGGCGAAATACGATTGATGAGCAGCGCCACAAAATTGCAGATTTACTGCAAGAGAGTCCCAGCCTCAAATCTTATCCAGAAGAAGTTTTAGCCCAGTGCTATTATCGGGGATTGAAAGCTGCTAGTAATGAAACTGAACTACCAATCAATACGTTTCCAGTGGAATGTCCTTATTCCATTGTCCAAATTCTTGATAGTGAGTTTTTGCCAGATATTATCGATTTGTAATATTAGGTTGATGCGATAAATAACTCCCCTCGCAGCACAGTTACCGCTTGTCCAGCGAGAAAAACGCGATCGCCTCCGTCATAATACACCTTCACCACCCCACCGCGACTAGATGCTTGATAAGCCAAAAACTCATTTTTGTGCAAGCGATCGCGCCAGAACCAAGCTAGACAGCAATGAGCCGCTCCTGTCACTGGGTCTTCATTAATACCTAATCCTGGTGCAAAGAAGCGAGAGACGAAATTATATTCAGAATCAGTGTCAGTGAGGCTGGTGACAATGACGTTAGGAATCGGCAACGTTTTAAGTAGTTGAAAATTAGGCTGTATTTGCTGCACCAATTGTTCAGATTCCAATTCCACAAGATAACCTAGTGAATTCTGCAAGACAGATTTGTAGGCTACACCCAAAGCTTGCTTGAGTTCTGGAGGAGCGACTGTTGCTTGTGAGTGATTTACTGGAAAATCTAACTCAATCCAATCACCTTGTAACTTCGCAATCAACACTCCACTTTTGGTATAAAAACGTGCAACTTCATCAGGTAACAAATGTCCCTCTGACCAAAGTACATGGGCACTAGCTAAAGTTGCGTGACCACAAAGCGGAACTTCTACTGTGGGCGTAAACCAACGCAGATTAAAGCCATCATCCTGTCTGACTAAAAAAGCTGTTTCAGATAAATTCATCTCTTGAGCCACCTTTTGCATCCAGCGCTCATCTTGGGGAGTAGGCAAAATACAGACAGCAGCCGGATTACCTGCCAAAGGTGTATTGGTAAAAGCATCAACTTGAGTAATGATTTGTCCCATTAAAGTCACGTCGCTTCGCTCCGAATTCAAAATTCAAAATTCAAAATTTAAAATTAATGATCCCCATAAATAAATTTTCTTGTGGGGCGGGCATCTTGCCCGCCAGGACGGGCTAGAGAGCCAGTCCCACAAGAGTTTGCTAATGCACTATTTTAGTCTTGCTACGCTACTACTAGCGTGTTAATCCAAATGAGAACCGCTATATACAGTACCTTATAAATTAGGAATACAATCTCCAAAAACTAGGGCCAATGTTAAAGCAAACCGAAAACATGAGGATAAAAATCTTCAGAAGCATCTTTGCTGCTGTCAACTTAGCGCTAATTTCTGGAGGATTAGTTAGTTGTGTTGTTGAAGCCCCGCAGCCACTTGCACCAATTGAGCAACAAAAACCAGAGTTACAACCTAACCAGAACGACAAAGATGACGACCACAAAGATGACGATCGCAAAAACGATCGAAAAGATGGCGATCGCAAAAATAATAAACAAGATGACGATAAAGACGATAACGACTAAATACAGGCAAAACTATCACCTTTATCCTTTTCTTTGAGTTTACATTTATGCTTATCCCACAAACTTCTACTTCCCTCGCCGATACTTTACGCCACCGACGGCAACAACTAGCCAAGCTGATTGATTTTCCGGCAATTCTGTGGTCGGGTAGCAATAATCCGCGCAATTTTCCGGCAAATTCCTTTCCATTTCGGGCTAACAGTCATTTCCTTTATTTCGCCGGACTGCCATTACCAAAAGCGGCAATTCGTCTAGAAGCGGGAAAACTAGAACTATTCATCGACGATCCGTCACCCAGTAGCGCCCTTTGGCATGGAGAAATGCCAACGCGCGAGGAAATAGCCGAGAAGATTGGGGCAGATGTGGCAAGGCCAATGGCAGAATTAGAGTCTTGGCTAGAAGATGCCGCTACACTTGCCGTCCAAGATGCTGCTACTTGGACGCAGCAATCGCAGCTATTAAATAGATGGGTTTTACCACAAAGTCCTCCTCAAGGAATTGACTTGGAGTTAGCGAAGGCGATCGTTTCACTCCGCCTCACCCACGATGATGGTGCATTAACCGAGTTGAGAAAAGCTGCGGCTGTCACTGTCAAAGCTCACAAAGCCGGGATGGCAGCAACACCCCAAGCCAAATTAGAAGCAGAAGTTCGGGCAGCGATGGAAGGGGTGATTATTGCCCACAATATGATTACCTCTTACAACAGTATTGTCACCGTTCACGGTGAAGTTTTGCATAACGAGCAGTATCACCATAGTTTGCAACCAGGTGATTTACTGCTTGCTGATGTTGGTGCTGAGACTGAAACTGGTTGGGCAGGTGATGTAACTCGCACTTGGCCAGTTTCGGGTAAGTTTTCATCTACCCAAAGAGATATTTATAATGTAGTGTTGGCAGCCCATGATGTTTGTATTGCCAAAATCCGGCCTGGTGTAGAGTATGGGGATATTCATCTGCTAGCGGCTACAGCGATCGCTGAAGGTTTGGTGGAGTTAGGCATTTTACAAGGAAATCCCCAAGATTTAGTAGAAATCGATGCCCACGCGCTGTTTTTTCCTCATGGTATCGGTCATCTACTGGGTTTAGATGTGCATGATATGGAAGATTTGGGCGATTTAGCCGGGTATGAAGAAGGACGCCAAAGGAGCGATCGCTTTGGCTTAAGCTATCTCCGTTTAAATCGTCCCCTGCGTCCAGGAATGTTAGTCACAATTGAGCCTGGTTTTTATCAAGTACCAGCAATTTTAAATGATGCCAATGTGCGTTCAAAATATCAGAATGTGGTGAATTGGCAGCGTTTATCTGAATTCGCCGATGTCCGAGGAATTCGCATTGAAGATGATGTTTTAGTTACTACAGAAGGCAGCGAAGTTTTAACAGCTGCATTACCAAACGATGCCGATACTGTAGAAAATCTAATTAATGGCTAAGTTCATACTCACAGGCATCTTTTGTAAATATTTGCAGTGTGATGCTGCGTACTACTATGGTTTTTCTGAACTACTGGATCGATCTTTAATCCAGTTAAGCATTTGATATCATGTCCGCTTGATTACTTACTAAACCCCAAGAACCCCATCCCGCCAAAGCTACGCTTTGTCTCCCCTCCCCGCCTGCGGGGAGGGGCTGGGGGTGGGGTGCAATGACTGTGGGTATCATAACTAATTACCCCGACTTGATATGATTTCGCACACCACGTTCAGATCGTGAATCCAGCAAGATCGCTAACATAGAAGCATCGCGCCGATCGTCAGTGTTAGAGTACTGGGCTGGATCTCGATTTACTTGCACTTCTGCAATCTTTACGGTTTCTGCAATCACCTCAAAACGCACTTTGAAAATGCAAAAACCAGTCCAACTACGATGCAAGTATAGCCAAGGAGCCTCATAGAAAATGAACCACTTATCTTCCATCTGCTTTGGAATGACTCCAGCAGCAATTCGGTCGAATTCTTCCTGTGAGTAAACTGTTTCTAGCGTTATATTTTTGCATACAGAAGGTATCGGTTCTGTTTTCCAACCATTGCGTTTGGCTATTCGCATAGTTTTGATATCATTCTATTACCATTGTGAAAAAGGGTATTTTACTAAATTGCTGTTGAAATATCTAGAGTCATCAGAAACTTCTTGTCCAATCCAGTTTGGTAATTCAATTTGTTGATTTTCATCAGTGAGTTCAACTTCTGCTAATATCAGTCCTTTATTAACACCATCAAACTCATCTATTTCCCAAATAAAACCACCCGACTCTATTTTATATCTAGTTTTTTCTATAAAGGGACGTTGACATAATGTCTCAAGTATTTCTTGAGCATCTTGAACAGGAATAGGATACTCAAACTCTAATCTCGAATATTTTATATTGGGGCCTTTAATGGTCAAATAACTTTTTTCCCCTATTATACGTATGCGTACAGTTGCTTTATCTTGTGTAGCAATATATCCTTGACGATATACACTACCTTCAGCTAATCCTCTCCAGCTATTTCCTCTCACTAAATATTTACGCTCTATTTCTTTTGCCATTTTATTTACCAAATTATTTGCTTTTATATATCACAAATAATAGAGTAATCCGAAATTTTTTCACAAAAATGTGTGCGCAATGATTACAAATCAGAGTCAAGTTGTTGAAGTATTCATATTAACTAATTGATAATTAGCGATCGCTTCTACTGTAGTCCGATAATTTACATCCTGATGACGATTTGATGCTATCTGCATTAAGCAATTGCAACTAGCAGTAAATTCGTGATTTTTATCTCACTTATTTCAAGGCGCAATGAATTTTAAAGACTTTTAATTCTCCATACCTATGCTCAATAACTAACCTGTAATTAAAACATTTGTTATATGTAAGAACTCACCAAATTTTCTTGTTTAATTTGTTCTTTTGCTAAAGCCAATGCTTGACGAGCATTTTTAAACTTTATTTCATCTGTAAATTTATGCTCAAAATTCTTTAAATAAGCTTCCAAATATCGAATACGTAAGTGTGGATCGGCAGGATTCTGAAGAAAAGGGAGGTCAGCTTCAACCATGAACCGAATAGCCAACAGGGGGATAGGGCTACGAAGTGGACGAAAGTTTGGGTTGTGTAGACCAGGACTTTCATTACGTTTATGAAATTCTCCTATCATTAATCCTGACTCAACAAACAAAGGTTTAAGTTTTTGTTGGACACTATCTACTACATTAGTAGCGTCTTCTATATAGATGTCAGGAAAAATAAGTAAAAAAGCTTTATTAATTGCTAATTCCTGCTCTTGAGGATCTATTTGCAGAAATATATCTCGATAGCGTCCAACAATCTCTTCTAATTTTTCTGGATACAAATCTTTTGTGTGAATAACTGCTAGACGAATACTGTTTGATTTGAGAGAGAAAGGTACAAAAGGGCAAACTGCGCCGGGTCTACCTAAGCCAGGATGAGGCCTTCCTAAAAAGTTTTTCACCCACTCCATAATTTCAATTAAGGTAGAAAGGTCTTCGTGTTGCTGGAGTTGTTCAATTTCACGAGTTGTATAGAGTTGCATAAGCTTGAGTTAAATGGAATAATTGTTTAATTCTGAATCCCAAATTAGTTTATATACAGGTGTATTGTAAAACTAATTATTTAAGTAAATAAAACAAGCTCTTTGTTGTTGATTTTTGGTTAATCGGTAGCTTGCAGAAGATAACAATGCTCTCTCATTTAGTTCTGTGAACTTCAAGTAAGTTACTTCAAAACATACACAAACATATTTCACATCAAATAACTTGTTTTCATTTGTTTTGAAATTAGTTTGTAATATTTAGCTTCAGAACTAATATTGGAATCTTGAAATATTTGTAAGATATGCTACATTTTGGTAACACACTCTACAATTAATTGACAGATTTTTTCAAAAAGAATTTACGATTTTTATAGGATACGTATGTACCATCATTCGGCATCTACTCCTAGTTGTTTACACTGTTAAACTTCTGTTATTTTTACGAATACATTATAAATTTTATGTGTAAATAGTTATTTTTACTGTAAAAATTTAGTGTAGTTTTAACAGCAACTTTAGGGCTATTATCAAGGCAGTATACTTATAGCAAGTAAAAAGTTTACACAGAATTGGTATAAGTCAATTTTATAAGTTTTATAATACTTACAGCGAATTCCAAATTAATAAAGTACACTCTCCCAAATAGATTGGGGAGGATGCTTGATAGAGTGAGGTAGTTAATCCACTTAGAGGATGTCTGAGAAGTATTCAATATTTCGCTTGATCCCCCCTAGCCCACGCCAGTCGCTCATGGGGGAAACCCCCAAGACCGCGCTGGCTCCCCTTAAAAAGGGGGGAACTGGAATCAAAGTCCCCCAATTTATCGGGGGATTTAGGGGGATCTACAAGTCTCGAATACAACACCAAAAAGTTTTCAGACATCCACTTAGATGAAAATACTATATTCTCTATTGGTCGATCTCAACGTCAGGTATTTGTAGCGAATATCAGTATTTTAGGCTTTATTTGGTCTCAAAATAAAAATAGTAGGGATAGTTAGAATAAGCGGCGACTTCTACCGTTCCCCATACCCCTATTCTTAAGTAAGCTACTCACAAAATTAAATATTTTAGGACTTCCGGTACTATACCAATTAACCATAATATGCCTTAAGTCAAATTTATATTTCAGGTGCTGATTGCAACCCCGATTTTGCTGCATATTTACTGTTCTGGGTATTAGAAATGGTTCAAAAACCCAAAATTAGTATAGTCAATATGTATGATACGTAAGTCCTATATAGGACTCATATTTGATTTCTGAAAAAACTCAGTACACTCCTAAATCCCTTTTTTCCAGTTAAGAGTTCCCTCCCTACGCAAATATGTTCATTAATCAAATCGGATTCCTATATTTGTTTAATTGAAAGTCCATTATTTATCAACAAATTCTTTCACCACTGCCATAGCATCAGGAGGAATCTGGGTAATTAGACGGAAGGGAAATGCCGCAGTTGAAGCAAACTGAGCATAGTCTGGTGTCAGGAAGATAGCATAGTTTTTAGCTTCTGGAGTCATCTGAAAAGCAAAGGCCAAAGTTATAGCTTTAACATACTTGCGAACATCTGCTGCTTGTTCGCCGACAACTTCACCGCCACTAATCGGTGTATTTGGTTGTCCAACCTGATCTAATGTAGTGCTGGGGTCTTTTACACTGAGATGAGTAGCCCCAATAATACCAACTAGCGATTTTGGGGATGGGATCTTGTCAAATCCCACAATCTGTTCAGTTAAAGCTGGGGTGGTTTTATCGGCGGAACCTGCTAACACTATGGTAGGAACTTGTATCTTAGTTAACCCAGTTTCGCCAAAAATTAGAGAAGTTGTCGGATTGAAAGCGATCGCTTGTTTGATTCTGGGATCTCGTAGTTGATAGCTATTTTCTGGTAGTTCTTGAGCGATGCACTGGATATTTTCTCCCAAACTTAAGATAGTTAGGTTCTTTTTACAGCGTTGTTTGAGATGTTCTAGTTGCAACTCGGCTCCAGCAAGTGCTAAAGCTGTACCACCACCAAGAGAATAGCCAACAACCATCGCGTTTGTAGTTGCAAGTTTCCCTTGTAGGGGATAATTAGCTGTTTGGTTGAGTTTTGCTAATTCGTCGAGGACAAAACTAATATCTTGAGGGCGATTTAAAAACTCTTGAGGCTTCATGACTCTGGTTTTGCCTTGTAATGCTAAATCAATATTTGCCGCATTACTACCGGGATGTTCTAAAGCTGCTACTACATAACCGTGGGATGCTAAATGTTCTGCTAAGTAACGCAAGTCCGTGCGGACAGATGCAAAACCGTGAGAAAAGACGATTACGGGTTTGTCGGGCGTTGCAGCAGTTGACCAGTAAATATCAACTGGAATTTTGCGATCGCGCTTTTGATCGTTGAGACTTAAATTGAGTACTTTTACTTGGGCGCTTCCTGGTTGGCTGGGATCGAAAGGGAAAGCAATCTGCGGTGTTCTCGGATGTGCTGTTATAGGGTCAAGTTGGGGAGCGATCGCTAACATAAATTGCTGGGTACGCCAAAAAGCTGTATTTAAGTTTTTTGTAACAACCCAAGCCTTTGGTAAATCAATTTCTAAGCGTTTACTGGGATAAGCAGCAATAAAACTCAGTATAGAAAGACCTTGCGGTGCAGTAGAACCTAATACCAAGCCCGATCTGAGTGCTTGTACCCCAGCTTTGTCCTTTCGGGCTAAGGCTGTAGCAAAGTCACTGAGAATACTTGTACCAATCTGGGTATTAATTAACTTATCAAGTGTGACAACATTCATCGGTATATTCATACCCAGCGCCCCCAAGAAGAAGCGGCGTTGTTCTTCAGATAAAGACTGTAAACTCCCAGGCAATTTTCCTGTTTTTACAGCCTTTTGCAACTCAGTAAGAGAGATGGATTCTGTAAATAAACCGAAACGCACAACAACTGTGTCAGCTGCAATAGCCGAAGTATTTGCCCCCAGCTGTGTAAGTGCGATCGCGCTAAATAAACCCGCAACTGTCTTAAGACTTCTCCAATTTCCCATAAATTTTTATACCAACTGTTACTTACGGGAATATAACGGATATTTGTGTATTTGACTACCCCAATAATTGATTAGAAATAAAAGTAAATTTTTTCTTAACTTGATGGCGATGTCTACGACGGGCTACGCCTATGCTCTAATCTCCTCAAAGCATCTGCCAATGCAAACAGAGCCATATTACAAGGATAACAAAAGTAACGAATTGTAGAATTCATCACAGCTAAAAATTTGAGCATAAATCAGTGTTAACAGCCACAAAAGCTCGATTGTTTCTCAGCTACGTTTAAGACTGTAACGGAGCTACTAGAACAGGGAAAGCGATGCCTGCGGCGGTAAACTACGCATCTACAATCTGCAATTTTTTTTCACAGAAAAATTTAACCGACTGCTTAATGTTTTGTCTTTGCTGTTTCAAACGTTTTGCAGAGGTGTTGCAGGTGAATAGTCTGATTGCTGTAGCTGCACAATCGTTACTCATCAAATTCCCCCAGCCGCGTCAACAATTTTTCTTGGCTTTATGCGTCGCAGACTACCCTATATTTTAATTTTTCTGCTCTCTTTGAGTATTATTACACTGTGGTGGCCTGTGAATGATTCTGATTGCAATTTCGAGGCTTTTATCGCATCAAAAACTACAAAATTTCAAGTACATGCTACTAAGGTTAGTGTTCAGCCGTGGCGTGGTCGTCATCATGTATATGGCATCTTTATGATTCCTGATGAATACAAACAATCTCCATTTTTTGTGTTAACAGTCCAAGGTGCTGGTAGTTACTGTTCAAAACAATTTGGTTATAAACAAAACTTTGATGACATCTTTGCTGAACCAGGAACTTATCTGGTAAAGAAGCCTATTAGAACTCGAAAAACTCTGCGGCTCATTCTTCAAGGTTTATATTCTCAGGTCAATAATAAAAATAATTGGACATTGACTTTCCCGGAACCAAAAGCTAGTCAAAATAATTCGTAATTCGTAATTCGTAATTCGTAGTTACAATTAGTGTGGGCTTTAACCTACCACTGTCTTGTTGACCACTAAATATGCATATTTAGTGGGGGTCTGTACCCTCTTTAATTACGAATTAGTAATTATTTGGTCAAGATAATTTATAAGTTAGCTTGGTGGTTGAGTTTCCAAAATCTGGTTTTTCTCTAATAAAGCACTAGTCGCATTAACTACAATTTGTGCTGCTCCGGTGAAGAACGATCGCTCGATAGTCGCTGGTACATCGCTAGGTTGATGATAGTGCGGAGTACGTAAATTTGCGGTATCTGTCACCAGCACAGCACCCACACCTTGGTACCAAAACGGTGCATGATCGCTGCGTAAGGTGTCTGGTGTCAGTAAACCTTTAAAAGGAATTGGTAGTGTTAGAACTGCTGGCATTGATTCCTGTTTATTCAGGGCGGTTGAGGGGGTATTTTGTGAGTTTTGAAAGGCATTCAGTAAAGACAAATGTTCTGTATCACCGACTACTGCCAAAAAGTCGCCCTTGTCGCTAGGTGGCGTCACAGGCAATCCGGTAGGGTATTTCTGACATCCAGAAGTGTAACAAGCGTAACCTACCATATCCATAACGATCGCTCCGCCTAAATTTTGCAAGCGTGCTGTCTTACTCACAAAAGCCTGACTACCCAAAAGTCCTGCTTCCTCTTGGTCAAAAAAAGCTAGCTGTAAGGTTCGTGGCGTAGGACGGGAACCGAGTAACCGAGCGACTTCCAGCACTACAGCTACACCACTGGCATTATCATCGGCACCAGGGGAAGAGGCAACAGTATCGTAATGCGCTGCTACAAGAATTGCTTTCGCGGCTTTGTTAGTTCCTGGACGTTCGGCAAAAATATTCACACCGTCAGAGAAGTTTTCTAATTTAGGTTTCCAGCCGGCTTTTTTCAGTTCAGTTGTAATATAAGTGCGAGTAAGCGATCGCTCTTTTGTGGTGTAGCGCTGAAAATTCAACTTTTGGATATGGTTTAACAGCTTCTCAGTAGACACTTGGGGAGTAATATCAACTTCCCTTGATGGCTGTGAATCGAGTGTTTCCACCGGAATCCGCTCAACAATTGTCGGTGAGGGACGCTGTTCAAAAAACGTGCTACCTCTGCTACCCAACACTGCAACTGTCATCACCACCAACAGCATCAGCCAAATCCATTTTCTCATCTGATTTATCCTTGGCTTCCTGACTTAGGGTAGCGCAAATCCCCAAGCATCACTTTCCAGGATTGCTTCGGTTAAGGTTTTTTGATGAAAATTCTAGCGAGCGATCGCAAAGACGCGATAAATCTGATTAAGCTAAGAAACATCTAATTTGCATAATTGAATTAAATATAACTCTTGTGGGGTGGGCATCTTGCCATTGGTGTCAACTTAACGTGAAACCGCTTGTCCGCCGGGAATTGAAATTCCCGTCTCATAGCTAAAGTCATCTGAAGATGACTAAATATCGCCAAAAATCTCCAGTCTACTTCAGTAGACTTAAGCCTATTAGCCCGGAAATTTATTTCCGGGCGGGCATGGAAGCCAACAGTTAAGCTATTTCCAGCTTAAGTTGACACCAATGGCATCTTGCCCGCCCAGCTTATGCAATTTAAATGTGGAACAGCTTATTAGACCCTTGCAAAAGTCCCTAACACCCCACCCCCAACCCCTCCCCGCTTCCGGGGCTACCGTGTACACACAAGTCGAATTTCTTCTTAAATCCCAAAGATTACCTACTTAATCGCAGTGATGGTTAGGGTGGGGTAAAACTAAAGCTAAAACCTTAGTAAATCAGTTTTCAGGTGAGGTTTTGAGAATTTATGCAATAAATATATTGAATTCGGGTGGTCGTTTATTGAATTCGGGTAGTCGTTTATTGAATTCGGGTGGTCGTTTATTGAATTCGGGTAGTCGTTTATTGAATTCGGGTGGTCGTTTATTGAATTCGGGTGGTTGTTTATTGAATTCGGGTGGTTGTTTATTGAATTCGGGTGGTCGTTTATTGAATTCAAGCAGTGGTTAGGGTGGAGTAAAACCCAGATTCTTGAACAACGTAGAGACTTGTGTGTACACCGTAGGCTTGCGGGGAGGGGAACGTTTGCGTTAGCAAATGCGGGGTGGGGTTCTTTGTTTTTTATTTATGCAAGAGGTCTATTGTCGAGACGGCGATTCATCGCGTCTCTTGCTTGCGTTAACCTAACATTTGTCTTTTAACAAGAGCATGGCCAGATTGCACATCAAACCAGTGAATATCTTCAGGGGGCAATGCTAATGTAATATCCTCATTACTCCAATTTTGGTCTGTTGGCAACAAAGCACGTACCGTAATCGCTCCGGTTTGTGAACCCTCAACCTTGACACTGACCAAATAGTGCATACCCAAGTTTTCCACTAAAAACACTTTCCCTTGAATAGTCTGGGTATCACCTGGTTGAGCTATGCGGACATTTTCGGGGCGGATTCCCAAAACAATTTGCGGTGGTACAGTTGGTATATCTGGAAGAAGCACTTGGAAGTTACCCAAGAGCGCATATTGTCCCTTACAAGGCAGAGTTAGCAAATTCATTTGCGGACTACCAACAAATCCAGCCACAAATAGATTAGCTGGATGGTTATAGATGCGGTCAGGCGGGTCAAGTTGCTGGACATAGCCATCGTTGAGCAAGGCAACTTTCGTAGAAAGCGTCATCGCTTCGGTTTGGTCGTGGGTGACGTAAACAACTGGCACTTTTTGAGCGGCAAAAATTTGCTTGATATCGGCTCGGACTCTTTCCCGCAATAGTGCATCCAGGTTACTTAAAGGTTCATCCAGCAGGTAGACATCGGCATTACGTACCAAAGCACGACCGACAGCAACCCGTTGCCGTTGACCTCCAGACATTTGACCAGGCTTGCGGTTCATTAACTCTGCTAATCCTAAAACGTCTGCCACTTCTGCCACTCGCTGTTTAATTTCTGTCGGTGGTACTTTTTTCAGCTTCAGTCCAGAAGCGAGGTTTTCGTACACAGTCATGTGAGGATAGAGCGCATAACTTTGAAATACCATTGCAATATTGCGATCGGCTGCTCGTTTATAGGTGACATCTACATCCCCAATCTCGATCTGACCGCGAGTCGGTTCCTCAAGACCTGCAATCATGCGTAAAACGGTGGATTTGCCACAGCCAGAAGGGCCAAGTAAAGTGAGAAACTCATGGTTATCTACAGTTAAACTAACGTCTTTGACAGGGACGACTTTAGGACTGTAGGTTTTATTCAAGTTTTTAAGTTCGAGTTTAGCCATTTTTCATTTATCATTTGTCATTTGTCATTTGTCATTGGTCATTTGTCATTTGTCATTTGTCATTTGTCATTTGTCAGAAATTATTATTCTCCCCTCTGCTTTCCCTGCTCCCCTGCTCCCCTGCTCCCCTGCTCCCCTGCTCCCCTGCTCCCCTGCTCCTCTGCTTTCCCTGCTCCTCTGCTCCCCCTGCTTCCCCTTATCCCTTGACAGCACCAGCGGTAAGACCTTGGACAATCCGGCGCTGGAAAAACAAAACTAGTAAAATCAGGGGTAATGTCCCGATGACAGTTGCAGCAGCGATCGGGCCATAGGGAATTTCATATATTGTCGCACCACCCAACTGAGCCGCAGCAACGGGAATTGTCTTCAACTCTTCACGCGTCATAAACGTGAGAGCAAAAATAAACTCGTTCCAAGCAAAAATAAAGGTAAGGATTCCAGTAGTTACTAAAGCGGGAAGGGTCATGGGCAGCACGATTTGCCACAGTAGTTGGAAAGTGTTATAGCCATCAACCCTAGCAGAATCTTCCAAGTCTTTTGGTAATTGTTCAAAAAAGCTTTTAAGTACTAAAATTGTTAGCGGCAAATTGATCGCAGTATAGGGTATAATTAGCGCCAGATAATTATTGCCCAATTTCAGCGCTTGGATAATTTCTAATAATCCTAAGAACAAGAGAATTCCAGGAAATAAGGTAACAATTAAAATGCTGGCGAGGATAACTTTTTCACCCCAAGGACGTAACCGTGCCAGAGCATAAGCCGCAGGTGCGCCGATCGCTAAAGCTACAGAGGTAGAAGTAATCGACACAAAGGCACTATTGAAGATGTAGCGCCAAAATGGACGACGAGTGAATAACTCAATGTAGTGATTGAAAGTGAATCGTGTGGGGAAATAGACAGTAGGAACGGCTGCAATATCGTCATTTACTTTAAACGAGGTCAGCAATTGCCATAAGGCTGGCGCGAGGCTAAATAGCACTATTAATACAACTATGATGAACAGCAAGATTTTTTTCAGAGAAAACTTGGTTACCCCTGTTCGTTTTGGAGTCGTTGGAACTGCTTGGGGAGTTACACTCATGGCTTAAATGGCTCCTGATGTTTTGGCACGATATTTGTTAAGCAAGAAACTAGCGATCGCCACCGCCGCAATTAATATTAAAAATGTCACTACTACTAGGGCTGCTCCATAACCAAAATCTAAGTAGCGCATCACCGTGGAGTAAATGTACAATGACACCACTTCTGTAGCGCCACCAGGGCCACCCCCAGTCATCACAGCAATCAAGTCAAAAATTCCGAAAGCTTGAGCAAACCGAAATAGCACTGCAATTAATATCTGCGGCAGCAGTAATGGCAGGGTAATATTGCGGAAACTTTGCCAAGCAGTTGCTCCATCAACCGAGTAAGCTTCATAGAGGTCTATTGATATCGACTGCAACCCAGCCAGCAATAGAATACTAATAAACGGCGTAGTTTTCCAAACATCAGCAAAAACCACTGCGATCGTTGCCAGCGTTGGCTCTCCTAACCAATTAATCCCAGTCTTAATCAGCCCCAAGCGTAGCAGAATATCATTCACAACCCCAAACTGATCGTTAAAAATCCAAGACCACGCCAGACCAATCAAAGCAGTTGGCAAAGCCCAAGGGATAATGGCGGTTGTACGCACTATGCCCCGACCAACAAACGCCTGATTGAGAACTAGGGCAATCCCCAGTCCTAGCAACAGTTCTGAGATTACGGATGCTGTTGTGAACACGGTTGTCGCCCACAAACTCTGCCAGAAACGACCATCACCTGCCATCCGCACATAATTTTCCAAACCAGAGAATACAGGTTGTAACTCTGTTCCCAAATTTCTAGTAAATACGCTTAACCAAAATGCTCGTAAAATCGGGTAGGCAAATACAAACAACAACAGCAGCAATGCTGGTGTTAATAAAATCCAGGCTGTCTGTTGTTCTCGATTTCTTAGTGTATGTAAATTTGTCATTTGTCATTTGTCATTTGTCATTGGTCATTGGTCATTTGTCATTGGGAACTGGCTATGTAATTCTTCTCCCCCTGCTCCCCTGCTCCCCTGCCCCCCTGCCCCTCTGCCCCCCTGCCACCAGCAATCGCCGCGTTTCCGCAGCAGCAGCTTGCATTGCTCGTTCAGGATTCATTCGACCGGATAACGCGGCACTGAGATAACGCTGTAAAATATCTGATGTCTGAGCATATTGCGCGATCGGTGGACGTAAAACTGCATTGTCCACGACCTGCAATAACTGTGGATAGTGGGGGTATTTAGCAACAATCCCTGGATCTGTAAACAGTTCCCGGCGACTGGGCACATAACCTGCACTGAAAATGAATCGGCGCTGTGCTTCCCGACTGGTAAAATACTGAATTGCTTTCCAAGCTTCTTCAGGATGTTGAGAAGATTTCGCAATCCCTAAACCCCAGCCCCCAAGACAAGCCGCTCCCGTCTTCCCAGGAGCATGAACCATCGGTTTAATCGCAATTTTGCCCCGGATTGATGAATTTTCTGCTTGGGCTAGAGGCCACGCGTATGGCCAACTACGTAAAAACGCTACTTGACCACTTTGAAACAAACGTCGGGTGTCTTCTTCTTGATAGGTTGTGACTCCAGGCGGAGAAACGCCTTCGCTGATGGTACTACGTAGAAACTCAATGGCTTTTAATGTTTCTGGTCGATCTAGTCCAACTTCAAGGGTGTCGGGTTTAACCCAGAAGCCACCAAAGCCATCAAGGACTTCCGCAAACATCGCCACAAGTCCTTCATATTGGCGACCCTGCCAAACATAGCCCCAATTTACCTGCTTTTTCTTCTGCAAAACTTGGGAAATTCGGATCAAATCATCAAATGTTTCTGGTGGTTGCAATCCTGCTTGTTTAATTAAATCTTCGCGGTAGTAGAGCATTCCTACGTCGGAACGCACTGGAATGCGGTACAGCTGGTTTTGATAACGTCCCCCTTCTACATCCTGGGGTGAAAATGCTGCCAACTCTTCTTTAGAAATGCGATCGCCTAAAGGTAGCAACCATCCAGCAGCAGCAAACTTGGATGTCCAGATCACATCCATATTGATCAGGTCATAAGGGGATTCACCTAAAATAAAAGATGAGGTATACAGGTCTTCGAGCAAATTTGTGGCATTCGGCCCTTCAACTAAGTTAATGCGAATACCTGGGTTCTCAGCCTCGAAGTCTCTAATTAAACCCTGCCTCCAAGGTTGGGCATCAGGGGCAGTCATTAACAGATTGAGGGTAACTGGTTGCTGCGAGAGTACTACCCAACTGAACAATATAATGCTCAAGAGAGTTGCCAGGAAAACCCCTATATGCAAATAACTTTGTTTTTGGATGAATTTTTGTATGTTAATTGGCTTTCGGTACAACATTATCAATGTAGCGATCGCTAGTAGTAATTCTTAGGAAATAAAAACATAAAACATTTCCAAAAAGATTATTTCGTATTATTTTTTTACGGTTTTTTATAAGTAAAATTAATTTATTGAACAGAAGTCAGAATTCTTCAATAGAGAAAACATCAAGTTTGACGCTTTGTCTTTTGACAGCGATCGCAACTTCACTTACAGTTCCGCACTAGAGGAGTTTTGAGTACTAAGTAAAGAAGAAAAGAAAAAATTTCTTATTACTTCTTCAAAATCTTTATTCGGACACTCAGGACTCATAACTCAGAACTCGGAACTTTTTTTATGGTAGATTTGTTGCTGATCGCAATCCTGGGGTTCCTGGGGAGTTTTGGACACTGCTTTGGGATGTGTGGCCCGCTAACAGTGGCGTTTTCTCTGTCTCATCAACCGAAAATTCCACAAACAGTCTCTTTGGGACGGACATCAACCTTAGAAAAGCCCGATACTTGGCAACAGCAATTAAAATTTCATATTTTGCTAAACCTGGGGCGGATGTTGAGCTATGCTCTAGTCGGTGCTGGCATTGGGGCGCTAGGTTCGGTATTGCTGCAAGGTGGACAGCTAGCGGGTGTTGGCAGCGACTTCCGGCGCTGGATGGCAATTCTGACTGGTGTGATGTTGATTTGGTTTGGCTTAGGACAAGTAAAACCCGATTTACTACCGCGAATTCCGGTGTTACATCCCCTATTGCAAGGTAATTTACACGATCGCCTCAGCAGCGGAATGGTTAAGCTTTCCTTAAAAACCAAATGGTGGACGCCAATGCTTTTGGGGATGACTTGGGGTTTAATGCCCTGTGGTTTTTTGTATGCTGCCCAAATTAAAGCTGCTGAAACTGGCAATTTATGGATGAGTACAGCTACTATGCTAGCTTTTGGCTTGGGAACCTTACCCACGATGCTAGGTGTAGGCGTTTCCTCATCTTTGGTAAGTAAAGACAGGCGCAGTCAGTTGTTTCGGTTAGGCGGTTGGGTAACACTCATTATTGGCGTCATCACCTTGCTGCGGACTGGTGACACAATGGTAGATTACACCGGACACGCCGCCTTAATCTGCTTAATTTTGGCGTTAATTGCGCGTCCGATTAGTGGCTTGTGGGCTTCACCACTGCGTTACCGTCGTGGTTTAGGTGTGGGATCTTTTGTGCTTTCTGTGGTTCACACCTTCCACATGATAGAACACTCATTGCAATGGAATTTTGCCGCCTTTTCGTTTCTGCCGCCAGAATTTCAGTGGGGGATGGCTGCGGGTGCTGTAGCATTGGTATTAATGTCCCCCGCCGCTTTTACAAGTTGGGAATCGTTGCAGAAATCTTTGGGTAAGCGTTGGCGACAGATTCATCTATTGGGTGTGCCAGCCTTGCTCTTGAGTGCCATTCATGCTGTGTTGATTGGTTCCCATTACCTGGGTTCCTTGCAATCAACTTGGGGAAATAAATTAGCGGCAGTACTGATGGTAATTGTTACTCTCAGTGTCTTGCTAGTGCGTTCGCGCTTTTTCTGGTCAAAGTTAGCCGTAGAAAAGTTTTATGTTCCCCCAACCAAATCGCGGTAAATCATCTTTATTTTCTGGCTCCGTTTCAACGAGTCAAAAACAGAGGCGTTACCCTCTCAAAGGCATTTTCTGGAAGAATCAAGGAACGATAAAGTATTTATTATTCCTCAGTTGCTTAGTTATATCAATAACTAATCTTTACCCTGCTTTTGCTCATAAGGTGGAAGTAGCCTCAGATGTTGGCGGCACTCTCCACATTGAACCAAATGATAATCCCCGTGCTGGAGAACCAAGCCAAGCCTGGTTTGCACTTACCCGCAGAGGTGGAAAAGTGATTCCTCTGTCACAGTGTAATTGTCAATTGGCTGTTTATGCCGAACCTTATGCAGCCGGAGAGCCACCACTTTTAGAACCACAGTTACAACCTGTGTCAGCAGAACGTTATCAAGGCATTCCAGGTGCAGAAGTTGTCTTTCCCAAGCCAGGTCTTTATGAATTGCAACTAAATGGAAAACCTGTCTCTGGGGCAAGATTCAAACCCTTTGAATTCAAATTTGAAGTGACTGTGGCAGGAGGCGGGTCTACACAAAATACACAAAACCTGCGAAATGTCAATGGTGATTTAGTAGAAGGTCAATCTCAACAATTACCAACTTGGGCGATCGCACTGCCAATTCTCGGATTTATCGGCATCTTAGTTGTCGTACTGCGAAGCATGAGAGGGGGTAGCGAGTGAGTGTTCTCACATAAAATCTTGTCGTTATAGCGTTTCCTAAATAAGACCTTAGTTCGATAAACCTCTCCCTGCCTTGAACTAAAGTTCAAGTCTGTCCCTCTCTGAGTCGGAGAGGGATGGTTTTGTGTAGTAAAACCTCTTAGAGGTTTCAATATTTACCAGAGTTAGGCGGTTACTACATGAGCCGTCGAACTTTTTTAATTTACTGTCAACTAGCTTGGCTAATACGCCGTTGTAACTCGATTTCAAATTCCTCATCAGTGCGAGTGATGACTTTTGGTCGTTGGTCTAACCTGTCCATTAAAATATGGAATGCTTCGGTGTCCTGTGGATGATATCTAACCCAATCTCTTAATTCATTATCTGACATGGCTTGATAATCAGGTTTAGTCATGGAAATCAAGCTCACCATTTGGATATATCTCTATTTGTATTGTGTCTCGAATTAAAACGTATATGCGCTTTGTTCTTTCGTCCAGTCGCACCACGTTGATAGGCTGAAACATATTACTTGCTCTCACACATCTACTGTAAAACGCTCTCAACTGTTCTGTTGTTGGTTCCATCTAGACTCCACTCTCAATAAAGCTATCAAGTAAGTCGCTAAGGCATTGAGCTGAGATGCACAACTTTCACGTCGCGCATCTCGGCTCAATGCCATCAAGTCGAATGATGTCGCTTCTGGTGCCACTGCCACGCGTCAGCAACAATATCTTTGATGGATGGATACTGAGGTTGCCAGCCTAAGACTGTTCTGGCTTTATCGCTGGTGCCAATGAGAACTGGGGGATCGCCAGGACGGCGATCGCGTTCTTCTACTGGTATCGAAGTTCCTGTCACTTCTTCGACTGCGGCTATGACTTCTCTGACGGAGAAACCGCTGCCATTGCTCAAATTAAAAACTTCGCTATCGCCACCTTTTAATAAATATTCCAATCCCAAAATATGGGCATCTGCTAAGTCGTTAACGTGAATATAATCACGAATACACGTACCATCGGGCGTGGGGTAATCAGTGCCGAAAATTGAAATGGATTCTCGTTTGCCTAAAGCTGTCATTAGCACCAAGGGAATTAAATGGGTTTCTGGGTTGTGATCCTCGCCTAGTAAGCCATCGGGATTAGCACCAGCAGCATTGAAGTAGCGAAAACGCACTGATTGCAAACCGTAAGCAACGTCAAAATCAGAGAGAATCCTTTCTACCATCAGCTTTGTAGCGCCATAGGGATTAATCGGATTTTGGGGATGGGTTTCTGGAATGGGCACGAATTCCGGTACCCCATAGGTGGCACAGGTAGAAGAAAAGACAAATTTCTTTACAGATGCTGTCAGCATCGCTTCTAACAGGGTCAAAGTACCAAGGACGTTATTGCGGTAATATTTGGCCGGATCGCTCACCGATTCTCCTACGTAGGCATAAGCAGAAAAATGCATCACTGCGGCAATATCATGGGTTTTAAATACACGATCGAGCAAGGCGCGATCGCTTGTGTCCCCAATTATCAGTTCTACCTGTAAAATCTCTTCTACTAGATCGCGATGTCCATAGACCAGATTATCAAGTATGACAACGCCATAACCCGCTTTCTTCAAAGCAAGCACTGTATGAGAACCAATATATCCAGCTCCCCCCGTTACCAGAATAGTAGGCTTTCCAGGCGACATAGTTTTTCCTTTTGAGTAGATTACTTAATTAATTTAGTTTACCGGTACTAGATTACTCTTCTGGAAAATTATAAATAATAGACGCAGTGTCAAAAAATTGCACTAAAATCACTACGACGGTAGTCATTGGGTGTGAGGTTTGAGAAATTTTAAGTCAAACAGTACGATTACAATTTGACAATAAAATAAATCCATTTCCCGAAACCTCTAGGTTGAACCTTACGGGTGACGTTTATAACGTCGCTATCAGTAAGAAGTCGCCAGTTGTTTTATGTATGGTTTCCCTGCATGGCAGTCTTTTCTGGGGGCAACCCCAATCGAAACGGACTGCCTCTCCTGACGGAGACGCTACGCGAACACCACCACACTGGCTCACTGCACCAGAAAATTTGAGAGTTAGTCTATGTTTCTATTGTTAAGCCGGGTACTGCTGTGGCTGCTGATTGGCACTATCGTTTATTCTCTGTTCCAGCGATTTTATCCCTCTGGAACTTTTGTCGGACGATTAATCTTAGTCGTTATCTTGGTAATCGTAGCCCTATCATTTCTTAACCCCAGTGAACCTGCTGTGGCGTCGTTGTGGAGGATGTTATCTTTTCCACTCAAGCCTCTAGGAGCCTCTGTTTTACTGATGATTCTTGCCGCTCAGAAAATCAAAGGAGGTGGAATAGATAAACCAGGAGGATACTTGATCGGTTGGGCACTGACTATTTTGCTGTTGGCAAGTACACCAGCAGTCGCCTATTTCCTTTATAGAGCACCTCTAGCAATGACGGGCGAAACGTCTGTCGCAAGTGCTACAACATCTGAGACACTGGTGGCATTAAGGCAACCCACCACAACGAACATCTCAGATGTAACGGGGGATAGCATTCTTTCTTATAATTTGAGAGTGCCTCCCTATTTATTACAAGGAAGTCCTCAAGATATTCGCACACGCGGTTTACGACTTGAAGACTTTGTACCAAATTCGGAAACATTGCAATTGACAACAAGAACTTGGGAAAGTTATCTCCTTGAAATTTACAGGTTCTTGCGTGTTCAGCGGTAATCAGGCAAGAGAACAATACTTGGTTCGTAGTAAGCGCTTGAGCCATTAATCAAAGGACTAAAGTCCTTACTACGAACTTATTTCTTCATTAAAGTTGCTGTGATGGACTACTAGTAATGAATGGCAATAACTATCCAGTTAAAAGAGGTAACAACAGCTGAATTTATCACAAGCGATATTCCCTCTTCATAGCTGCCTTCTTGGACTAGCAGTTAATCTAGATGATAAAGTTGCACAATTGCTTTAATGGCAAAATCTCAACGAATCGCTAAACTCAGTGCTTACCTACGACCCCATTGGCGGGAAGCCTCCTTGGGTATTCTCGCTTTGTTGTCTGTCAATGCACTGGGTGTTTATATCCCTTGGTTGATTCGTGCTGGTGTTGACAAACTCTCGACAACCTTCAGCTGGAACCAAATACTACATTACGTAGTAGTTATTGTCTTGCTCAGTTCGGCAATGTGGCTAATGCGGATGGCATCACGCATTTGGCTATTTGGGGTGGGACGGCAGGTGGAATTTGACCTGAAACAACGGATTTTTGAACACTTACTGAAACTGGAACCTGGTTATTTTGCCAGTAATACTGCTGGCGATTTGATTAGTCGCGCTACTAGTGATGTGGACAATATCAAGCGGTTATTGGGTTTTGCGGTCTTGAGTTTGGCAAATACGATGTTTGCCTACGCCCTGACACTGCCAGTAATGCTGACAATTAGTGTGGATCTCACCCTAGCCGCCCTGGCAGTATACCCTTTTATGCTCTTATTGGTGAGTCTGTTTAGCGATCGCTTACGCAAACAACAAGCAAAAGTCCAAGAGCAACTCTCTGACATCAGCGAACTCATCCAAGAGGATATCAGTGGCATTGCCTTAATTAAAATCTATGCTCAAGAAGCTAACGAGCGTCGAGCTTTTGCCAAGAAAAATCAGCAGCTATTGACTGCTAACCTGGAACTAGCAAAACTCCGCAATACACTGTTTCCGCTAATTGGTGGGCTAGCTAATATCAGTTCGCTGGTGATCATCTGGCTAGGATCGGCACGGATGTCTGCTGGGACACTTCAGGTTGGCGATTTTTTAGCATTGTTAATTTATGTAGAGCGTCTAGTTTTCCCCACTGCTCTTTTAGGATTTACAATTACTGCCTACCAACGCGGTGAAGTTAGTATCGATAGGCTTGAAGCTATTCTCTCTGTCACACCAAAAATTAAAGATGCAGCCGATGCCATACATCTGCCAGTGGCTGAACTCAAAGGCGAACTAACAGCTAAAAATCTCACCTATAATTACCCTGGTTCCACTACTCCAGCTTTAGCAAATGTTAACTTTACCATTGCTCCTGGAGAAACTGTTGCGATTGTTGGGGCAATTGGTTCGGGGAAATCTACATTGGCCAATGCTTTACCCCGCTTGTTGGATATTGAATCAGGACAATTGTTTTTAGATGGGGTAGATATTACTAAGATCGCTTTGACAGATTTACGAGGTGCGATCGCCTACGTTCCTCAAGATAGCTTTCTATTTAGCACTACAATCAAAAATAATATTCGCTACGGCGATCCAGTTAGCGAACAACAGCAGGTAGAAGCTGTCGCTAAACTTGCCCAAATTGAATCAGAAATCCAGAATTTTCCCCAGCAATATGAAACTATTGTTGGCGAACGCGGTATTAATCTTTCTGGCGGTCAACGGCAACGTACTGCTTTGGCTCGAGCAATGTTGGTCAATGCTCCAGTGTTAATTTTGGATGACGCTCTCTCTAGTGTGGATAATCAAACAGCTACGAAAATCCTCAAAAATCTCTCCAGTGGTACTGAACGCAAAACAGTAATTTTTATTACGCATCAATTATCGGCGGCGGCGGCAGCTGACCGAATTTTTGTCATGGAAAAGGGAAAAATTGTGCAGGTCGGAAATCACTTAGAACTTTTACAACAACAGGGCTTATATAGAACTTTGTGGAGCCAGCATCAAGTTGAGGAATTACTGCGGTGAAGCAGGGGGCAGAAGGCAGGGGGGCAGAAGGCAGAAGGAAAGAATTATGATTGAGTTAGGGACTAGGGATTGGGAAGATTTGAATGGAGATTAGGGATTGGGTAATCAGCTCAAAAATGATGTTCGGGGCTATTACCCATAGCAAATTTTGAAATATTTTCCCAGTCCCCAGTCCCCAGTCCCCAGTCCCCAGTCCCTTTTACGCTTGGCTGAAATTGGGGAATCCTTCTTGGGCGCAACCCGTTGAAGAAAAATTCAGAAATTCCGACTTTACTGAAGGATTGTAAATTAGGTCTAGCAAAATAATTGCATTTGTCATAGCTTTATAGTTATAGAACTATTGACTCGCTCGCCTCATCACTCATGGTTAACACCCTACCCAAGCCAGAAACTAAAACCCCCAGCAAAGAAACTGTACTTACCCCCCGGTTTTACACTACAGATTTTGAAACCGCAGCCAAGCTGGATTTGTCTGCCCAGGAAACGGAATTGCAGGCGATGTTGACAGAAATGCGGACAGACTACAATCGGCATCATTTTGTCCGGGATGAAGCGTTTGAGCAGTCTTGGGAACACATTGACGGTGAAGCAAGGCAGGCGTTTATAGAGTATTTGGAACGTTCTTGCATTTCTGAGTTTTCCGGCTTCTTGCTATTCAAAGAATTATCCCGCAAGCTAAAAAATCGTAGCCCAGTGCTAGCGGAAATCTTTCAAATGATGGCGCGTGATGAAGCCCGCCACGCCGGATTTCTCAACAAAGCAATGGCTGATTTTAAACTCTCCCTTGATTTGGGCGCTGTTACTAAAACCCGCACTTATACATTTTTCCCGATTGAATGGGTACTTTACACCGTTTACCTCTCAGAAAAAATCGGTTACTGGCGTTACATTATTATTTTCAGGCATCTAGAAAAGCACCCAGAAAACCAGTTTTACCCGATATTCCGCTACTTTGAGAGCTGGTGTCAAGACGAAAACCGCCACGGAGATATATTCAAGGCATTATTGCGTTCTCAACCGCAACTTTGGAACACCTGGAAATCTAGGCTGTGGAGTCGCTTTTTCTTGCTATCAGTATTTGCTACTCACACCCTGACAGTTCATGAACGTTCTGGATTCTACAAATCATTGGGACTTGATGCCACAGAATTTGATATCCAAGTTGTCCGCAACACCAATGAAACCGCAGGACGGGCTTTTCCTGTAATGTTGAATACCGAACATCCCAAGTTTTTCCCACGTCTGCAACGCTGTGCAGGTTACAACTTGAAAATTGCAGAGATTGAAGGCAGTTATAACCCGAAATTGGTGAAGCTAATTCGCAAACTACCTTTGATTGCAGCAATTGTTTGGAATCTGCTGTTAATTTACCTCATCAAACCAATTGATACTGAAGCCCTGCGGGGAACGGTTCGTTAGCTATTAGACCTCTTGCAAAAGTAATTTTTGCAAGAGGCGGGAAAAGGGGAAAGGTTAAAAGGAAAAGGTTTTTATTGTTCCTTTCCCCTTTCCCTCTTACCCTTTTACCGACTTATGCCAAGAAGTCTATTGATTAGACATCTGGTTGTGAAATTAATTATGTGTTCTGAATAACGCATAATTAATTTCACTAGATATCAATTCTTGAATATTTGGTAGCTAAATGATGACAAAATTAGACTAAAGTCTATTTAACAAATTGATGTCATCAAGAGATAAAAGAGTAAAGTCAAGCCGACCAAAGCAATTGTAATTTTTTGAGCATTTCTCATCAAGTGCAGATTAGCGAGCGTATTAGCAACTCAAAGCCATACATCGTGAGGTTTTGTCTGACGATGACATTAATCTGTTAAAACGATAAATAATCTGTTAAGCGACATAAACCTCGTCTACGTTGAAACCCGTAGTTTTTCCTCATCTTCTTCAAGATG